>CAZADU010000823.1:0-2650 GCA_964483945.1 uncultured bacterium | reverse complement strand
ACTACCGCTGGACGCAGTGGATCTTCCTGCAGCTGCACAAGCGCGGGCTGGCGTACGTCTCGGAAGTGCCGGTCAATTGGTGCCCCGAACTGGGCACGGTACTGGCCAACGAAGAAGTCGTGGACGGCAAGTCCGAGGTCGGGGGCTACGACGTCATCCGCAAGCCGATGCGCCAGTGGGTGCTCAAGATCACCGAGTACGCCGACCGGCTGCTCCAGGACCTGGACCTGGTCGAGTGGCCAGCGAGCACGTACGAGATGCAGAAGAACTGGATCGGGCGCTCGATCGGTGCCGAGGTGGACTTCGCACTCGACGGCGTGAACGCCAAGCTGCGCATCTTCACGACGCGTCCCGATACGCTGTTCGGTGCCACCTACATGGTGCTCTCACCCGAGCACCCACTCGTGGACGTCGTCACGAGTGAGCCGCAGCGCGCCGCCGTGAACGCGTACCGCGACGCATCGCTTCGCAAGAGCGACTTGGCGCGCCAGGAGGAGAAGACCAAGACCGGCGTGTTCACTGGTGGCCACGCCATCAATCCCGTGAACGGCGAGAAGCTGCCCGTGTGGATCGCCGACTACGTGCTCATGGGCTACGGCACGGGGGCGATCATGGCGGTACCGGGCCACGACGAGCGCGACTGGGAGTTCGCGCGCACGTTCGGGCTGCCGATTCGCGAGGTGGTCTCCGGCGGCGACGTGACGAAAGCCGCCCACGAGGACAACGAGAGCGGCGCGCTGGTGAACAGTGCTGCTCCGGACGGCTCGGTCTCGCTCAACGGGCTCGACCCGACGGCCGCCAAGGAGCGCATCACGGTCTGGCTCGCCGAGCGCGGTACTGGCCAGCGCTCGGTCAACTACAAGCTGCGCGACTGGCTGTTCTCGCGCCAGCGCTATTGGGGCGAACCGTTCCCGATCATCTGGGTCGACGGTGTGCCCAAGGCGCTGCCCGAGAACCAGCTACCGGTGCGCCTGCCCGAACTTGAGAACTTCAAGCCGTCGGGAACGGGGGAGAGCCCGCTCGCGAACGCCACCGACTGGCTCGCCACCACCGACCCCGACACCGGCAAGCCGGCGCGGCGCGAGACCAACACCATGCCGCAGTGGGCAGGCTCGTGCTGGTACTACCTGCGTTTCCTGGACCCCAAGAACACCCACGCGCTCGTGGATCCAGCCAAGGAGAAGTACTGGATGCCCGTCGACTTGTACGTCGGCGGCGCCGAGCACGCCGTGCTGCACCTGCTTTATGCGCGCTTCTGGCACAAGGTGCTCTACGACATCGGCGTGGTCAGCACGCTCGAACCGTTCAAGAAGCTCGTGCACCAGGGTACGATCCTCGGCGAGGACAATCGCAAGATGAGCAAGTCGTGGGGCAACGTCGTGAGCCCCGACGAGATCATCGACGAGTACGGCGCCGACGCTCTGCGCCTCTACGAGATGTTCATGGGCCCGCTGGAGGCCATGAAGCCGTGGAGCAGCAAGAGTGTGGAGGGCATCTCGCGGTTCCTGGATCGCGTCTGGCGGCTGGTCGTGAACGAGGACGGCTCGCTGGCCGTGACCGAGGACGCGCCGTCACCGGACGTGCTGCGAGTGCTGCACCAAACAATAGCCAAGGTCACCGAGGACCTCGAAGCTCTCAAGTTCAATACCGCCATCTCGCAGATGATGGTGTTCGTGAACGAGGTCATGAAACAACCGTTGCGGCCGCGCGCCGCCCTGGAGCCGTTCGTGCTGACGCTGTCGCCGTTCGCGCCGCATCTGGGCGAGGAACTGTGGCACCGGCTGGGGCATGCCGAGTCGCTGGCATACGAGCCGTGGCCGGCCTATGACCCGGCGCGGCTGGTTGAGGACACGGTGACCGTGGCCGTGCAGGTGAACGGCAAGCTGCGAGCCACACTGGAGCTGCCGCGCGGCGCCGAGCAGGCCGAAGTTCAGGCCGCCGCGCTCGCCGACGAGCGCGTGAGCAAGTTCGTGAACGGCGGGATGATCCGCAAGGTCATCCACGTCAAAGACAGGCTCTTGAACCTGGTGGTCACCGGCAACTGACGCCGCGCGCGCCCATGGGGTTCCTGGACCTGGACAGCATGACGTCTCGGGCAATGGGCGGGACGCACCCAGAACGCGCTGCGAACTCGCGCAGCGGCCGGGTGGTCAGGGCCGGGGGAGCGGGGCGGGCGGAACGCCGAGACGACGGAACCGTGCCCGGAGGCTGGGCTAGCCAGAGTCACAGGTTTACATAATACATATTATGCGACATGGCTATCTCTCGTTTGAGGCCCCCTAACGATCCCTCGAGCCCGGCCAGCGCTCCGGTCCGGCCCGCTCGCGCATCCTCCGGCCCGCGTCGTCTCACGCAGCGGCAGCCGCCTGCCAGTCGTCGTCCACCGGCTTCATCCGCAGCTTGGGTTGCCGCGAAGCCTTCGCTCCCAGACCCGGAGCACGCTCACAGAACTCCGCCGTGAACGCCTGCAGCAGCCGTCGGTGCGAGTCCCCCAGCAGGTCTTCGCCCGGCCTCCGGAGCGTCTCGCTGCCTACTATACATTTGTGCAGTCGCGGTTCAAGGTGTATCAGTCCCCCATGCCTTCCGAGTTCCGCCTCGAGCCCTGCCGCAGTGCCTTGAACCGGGTCACCGGGATGCCCTTCCAGTGGTC
>CAZADU010000822.1:0-5985 GCA_964483945.1 uncultured bacterium | reverse complement strand
GAATCCCTCGGCATCGCACTGGAGGACCTGGCGTCGGCGCACTTCATCCATGCGCGCGCGAAGGCGACGGGAACCGGCACCTGGCTCGAGTGGGGAGGGCCGCCCGATGCCCACTGAGGCCTTCCGCTTGAGTTCACCCACGCTCGAGCAGATCCGTGCTGCGCGCGAGAACGTCAAGGGGATCGCGCTGCGCACGCCGCTCGTCAAGCTCGCCGCACGCCCGGGCGAACGCGAGGTGTGGCTCAAGCTGGAGAACCTGCAGCCGATCGGGTCGTTCAAGATCCGAGGCGGTGCCAATGCGCTCGCGCTGGCGCCGAAGGAGGCGCTGGCGAAGGGCGTGTGGACTGCGAGCGCCGGCAACATGGCGCAGGCCGTCGGATGGTGCGCGCGGCTGCGGGGCATTCCCTGCACCGTCATCGTCCCCGACCATGCACCGCGCGCGAAGCTCGACGCGATCGAGCGTCTGGGCGGCCGCGTGATCGCGGTGCCGTTCGAGCGCTGGTGGCAGGTGTTCGTGGAGCGCCGGTTCGACGGAGTGGAGGGGCACTTCGTGCATCCGGTGAGCGACACGGCCGTGATCGCCGGCAACGGTACGATCGGCCTCGAGATCCTGGAGGACCTGCCCGGCGTGGCTGCGGTGCTGGTGCCCTTCGGCGGCGGCGGCCTGAGCTGCGGCATCGCCGCGGCGCTCCAGGCGAGCGGCAGCCGCGTGCCGACATTCGCCTGCGAGGTGGACACGGCCGCGCCGCTGGCGGCCTCGCTCAGTGCGCGTGCCGCACAGCGGATCGAGCATCGCCCCAGCTTCGTGGACGGCATCGGCGGTAGTGCGGTGCTGCAGGAGATGTGGCCGCTGGCCTCGACGCTGCTCGCCGGCACCTGCGTGGTGTCGGTGGCCGAGATCGCCGCCGCGATCCGTGCGCTGGTGACGCGCGCACGCGTGGTGGCCGAGGGCGCCGGTGCCGCAGGCCTCGCCGTGGCATTCGCGGGCCGGGACGCGACCACGCTGGGTGGTGTACGCAGCGCGCTGCCGGAGGGCCCTCTCGTCTGCGTCGTCTCTGGCGGAAATATCGATCCCGCGAAGCTGGCCGCGATTCTCGAGGAGCGGGCGGTCTGATCTGACGCACCGCGCATGGCGCGGTGGCTCACGACCGATCGCTCCTGCTCAAGCCGCGCGCGGCACCAAACGAGGCGGGCGGCCCCGACGCGAGGCCGCCCGCGATCTTCTCGGAGTGCGGCTACTTCTTCGCCATTCCCGCCATCCAGTCCTTGCCGCGCTTCGCCATCTCGGGCTCGCTGACGTCCTCGATGTGCGTCGCGATGCCCCAGTGGTGTCCGAACGGATCGGTGATCTTGCCGTACCGATCGCCCCAGAACATGTTCTCGAGCGGCATCTTGACCGTGGCGCCTGCGGCAATCGCGCGCTTGAACATGGCATCACAGTCCTCGGTGTAGATGTTGAGCGAGACCGGCGAACCGCCCAGCGTCTGTGGCGACACCGCGCCCATGTCCGGGTTCTCGTCGCCCACGTAGATCTTGGTGTCGCCGATCTTCAGTTCGGCGTGCATCACACTCTGCCCGTCCGGCCCGTTCATGACACTCAGCACCTGTGCACCGAAGGCGGTCTTGTAGTACTCGATCGCCTTCTTGCCACCCTTGACGATCAACCCGGCGGTGATCGTGTGGGTCCCCTCGGGGATGGGCTTGATGTTGGCCATGACGTCCTCCTTGCCGCCGCTCCGATGGTCACCCGAAGCGTGGCGCGCGCATCCTTGCGAGACAATTGCCCGCCGGGCGTTCCTTCGCTCCAACGGGATGCGGGGTTGCCCGCAGGCTACGCCCGGCTCCCGCCCGGTGCCAGCAGTTCCTGAGCCGCTGTGGGACGTCAGTGATCATGACGGGGCTCACGCGCCAGTGATGGTGTCCTCATGCATGAGAAAGGCCCGGCGGATCCAACCGCCGGGCCTCGCTTGTGGGGCGCGACTGACGTCGCGACTCGATCAGTTGCCGAACTTGAACTGCAAACCGGCGCGGAGCGAGAACTGGCTCACGTCGCTGACGATGCCGTACCACGCCTCGCCCAGGAACTCGGTCTTTGGGCTGAGCGACGACGCGAACCCGGCGCCCACGTCCACGCCGACCTTCGTCTCGGACGCGGTCGCGGTCGTGGCGGGGAACCCGCCGCCGGCCGGCATGTTGACCTCGGAGCTGAGGAAGTGCAGCCCCAGACCGGCGCCGGCGAAGGGACGGATGCCAGAGCCCGCCGTCTGGAAGTGGTACTTGCTGCGCGCCCCGACCGTGATGTCGCGGACCGACGTCTCGACGCCGGACACGTTCTCGGACCAGTTCCAGTAGTCCAGGCGCGACTCGAGGCCGAAGTTCGGCGCGATCGTGCCGTGATCCGCGAACACACCGAAGCTGTAGGTGCCATCCAGGTTCTCGGGGCTCACGTAGCCGACGGCGATGCCGACGTTCTTGAGTCCGAGATCCGACTGCGCGAACGCACTCGACGCAGCGAGCGTACTGATGGCGAGGGTGAGAGCCAACACTTTGCGATTCATGAATCCTCCATCCCAGCTGGAGATGCGCCCGGGGGAGCGGACGCTGCCGGGCGATCCCGGCGGACTGGCCGACCTCGGCGCAGCACGACTCTCATCGGCATGCCCGGCGACCGGATTGAGCCGGCGCGTGCGTGTTGTGACGCGTGCTTCGGCAATGTGTTGTCCCGGGAGCGGTTCGCCGAACTCGGCAGGTTGCGCACCCGGGACATCCTCTCAATACTCGCGCGATGCGCTGGCCCAGCTTCCTCCGTGCCACGTGGGCGCACGTCGTGGCCATCGCCCTGGCCGCTGCCGCGGCCTACGCCCGCACGCTCGCGGTGCCGTTCTACCTGGATGACTATTCCTCGATCCGCACCAACTCCCTGATCTACCGGTGGGAGGGGCTCGCGGCGCTGTGGCGCTACGGACCGAACCGCGTGGTCGGGAACCTGAGCTTTGCGCTCAACTATCGCCTCGGCCACTTCCAGGTGGCGGGATACCACGTCTTCAACGTGCTGGTGCACTTGCTGGCCGGCCTAGCGGTGTATGGCCTGGCGCGCGGCCTGCTGCGTTCGCCGCGCTTGCGCGATGCCGCGCCAGCACTCGTGCGCGACGGCATGCCGGTCCTCGCCGCACTGCTGTTCCTTCTGCATCCGCTGCACACCGGAGCCGTCACGTACGTGGTCCAGCGGCTGGCGTCGTTGGTGGCACTGTTCTACGTGACGGCCATCGCCGGCTACGTGCAGGCCCGCCTCGCCAGCTCCGGTGCTGCTCGTGCAGGTTGGGCGATGGTCTGCGCGCTGGCCACGTTGCTCGCGTTCTTCACCAAGGAGAACAGCGCGACGCTGCCTGTGGCGATCGTCCTCGTAGAGGTCGCGTTTTTCGCTCCGAGCCGGCGGCGACTGCTCGCAACGCTCACCGGGGCTGGCGTGGCGATGGCTGTATTCGGCCTGAGTGTGGCCATCGGACACGCCACTGATACGCTCCCCACCAGCTCGATCGCGACCTTGTTCGACGCGACGGCTGGCTCACAGCGGGCGCGATACTTCGCCACCGAACTGATGGCACTCGCGCACTACCTGCGGCTATTCGTGCTGCCCATGGGATTGCACCTCGACTACGACTGGAGGCTGGTCGAGAGCGTCCTGCGCCGAGACGTGCTGCTCGCGGGCCTGCTCCATGCCGCGCTGCTGGGCATCGCGTGGCGCGCGTGGCGGACGCGACCCATCGTCGCGTTCGGCGTGCTGTTCTACTATCTGGCACATGCCGTGGAATCGAGCGTGTTCCCGCTCGTGGACCTGGTGTTCGAGCACCGCGCCTACCTGCCCGACGTCGGGGCCTGCCTCGCGGTCGCGTGGCTGCTGCTCGCCGAGTGGCCTCGTCTGCGCGTGACGTCGCGCGTGGTCCTGCCTGCCACCGCGATCATTGTGCTCGCACTCGGTGTGGCCGCGTGGCGTCGGAACGAGGTGTGGCGCGACCCCATCGCGCTCTGGCAACAGAACACCGTGCTGGCCCCCGACAAGTCGCGCGCGTGGGAGATGCTGGGGCGCTACCTGCTCGAAGCGAACCGGCTCGAGGAGGGGCTGCGGGCGCTGGAACAAGCGGAGCGGTTGGAGTCCGCGCACCCGAGCGGCGAAGAGCTGGAGATCTACGACATCAACATGATGTGGGCGCTCCGCCTACTCGGTCGCTACGACGACGCACTGGCACGCGGCGCGCGCGCGACCGCTCGGCCCATGCGGCCCGACATGCGTGCGACGTTCCACTTGAATGAGGGGAACGTGTACTTCGACCAAGGGCGCTGGACCGACGCCGAGCGTGCGTACCGCTCCGCCCTGGCCCTGACGCCGAACAGCATCCCCGTGATGGCGGGGCTCGCGAGTGCGTGCGCGCAGTCTCGAAAACTGGCGGAAGCCGAAAGCCTGTACACGGTCGTGCTCGGGCTGGACTCTGATGATCGGCTGACGCGCGTCAACCTGTGGCAGGTTCAATCAGCATCGCAACTGGACCGCGCCGAGGCGCTGCGACGCGAAGGGCGAACAGGCGAAGCACTCGCCGCCTACCGGGCTGCGCTTACCGGGTTGGAGTCGGCGGCGCGAGAGAACCCTGACGACACGGTCCTCAAAGCGAACGCGCAGCGGTTGGCGGCGTTGATCGCCGAGTTGGAGCGGGCTGGCCACTGAGTGGAGATGCGAGGCGACTCCCATCAGCCTCGAGCACAGCGATTCCTGTCCGCGCCGCATTCGCCTAGACTGGGCGGCCCGCCCGCAGTCCATTCGATCCTGATCGCCACCTTCCCCCGTGGAGGTTTCCGTGACGTCGGAACTGGCGCTCGCGATCCTGCTCGCGACCTCATCCCTCGCTCCTGATGTTCTCGACAGCCTTGGCCACGCGCCGCCTGCCATGGTGGCTCGACTGAGCCAAGCGTGCGTCGGCACCGGCGACATTCGTATCACGGCGGGGGAGATCGTCTACCAGGTGCGCATCGGCCGGTTGAACGCCGCGGGCATGGGAGGGTTCAAGACTCGAGGCTCGGCTCCGCGGCCGCCCGACCCACTCGCTTGGCCACTGGTCACACGCATGGATGCCGTCCACTCGAGTCGCGGTCTCGGGATGATGCTGGGAGCTGTCGCAGGCGCTGCGATCGGGTGGCCAGCCGAGGCCGTCGTGCTCGGCGCGACGGCGGGAATGTGGATCGGCGGGCGCGTGGGATCCATGCGGGTACGCGAAGTGCCGCTGTACATCGCCCAGCCCGGGGCCGCCCAGCGGCTCGCCCTCGATCCGGCTGCGGCTGCGGCCGCGGCTGCGGTCGCGGTTCCCTCGCTGGTCGCCGCGGGAGCGGTTGACGCCGCGTCCGGCACGGTAGGCGAGCCCTCGGCGGAGAGAATCCGCGAAGCGTGTACAGAGATCCGCTCGGGCAGCATGCTTCGGGTCACGTTCACCAGCATGACGCTGACGGAGGGGCAGGTTTCCCGGGCGGATGACGCGGGATTGCATGCGCTGCGGCCAGAGCTGACCAAGGGCTCGAATCCACCACTTCCCGAGGTCATCCCTTGGGCCCGGATTCTCCAAGTCGAGAAGCGCGTCGGGAGCTCGGGTGCAGGCGCGCTCCGTGGAGGAGTCCCTCTTGGGATTCTCGGTGCAGCCATCGGCGCCGCGTTCGCTGCAGGGGGAGGCACTGGAGGGAGTGGCGGAGGAGGCGGCGCCGAGGTCGCGGGCGGTGCGGCAGCAGGCGCGCTGATCTGCGGTGCGATCGGTGCAGGGTTCGGAGCCATGATCGGCGCTGCGGTCCCCCGCTGGCGCGTGGTGTACTGAGCGGCGAGTATAGGCTTAGCCGTCATCCATCCCTGCCGGGGGTCCGCCCCGGCCCTTACTGGATCCTTATCCCGCCCGGCGCGGAAGGGCTCGCATGATCGACCCCGGCACCAAGCTCGGCCCCTACGAGATC
>CAZADU010000821.1:0-5591 GCA_964483945.1 uncultured bacterium | reverse complement strand
CTTCCTGTTGGCCGGCGTGGTGTCCACGAAGATGCAGGTGGACGACGCCGTGGCCCGGCTGTCCACGGCTCGCGTCGTCGCGCTGGTGGACTCGTCGGGCCTGTTCGCCGACGCGCCGTTGTCGTTCGAGTACCGGGCGCCGCGCGCGCCCAGTCTCGACCCGCGCGAAGCCACCAAGCCGGTCAAGCCATCGCCCAAGGTGCCGGTCGTGTTCCGGCCCATCGCCGACCAGACCATGGCGCTCGATTCGCTCGAGCAGGGTCGCGTGAAACAGGTGCTGGTGGTGAGCACGGACTTCCTGGAGTCGGGGCGGCTGCGGCTCTACGAGAAGGACACCCGCGTCTTCACCAACAGCAGCGACGACCGGCCGCTTCGCAACTGGCTCACGCGCAACCTCCTGCGCGGCCAGGTGGATTCGGCACGCATCGAGCGCACGCTGCTGCTCGGACGCTCGATGGACTACTTCACGCAGGACCGCGAGGGCCGCTGGGCCATCAAGGACGACGCCAAGGAGCTCACCGGATTCCTGCTGCCGTTCGCGCTCGGGTTCCTGCTCGCCATGTCCATCATCATCGGTGGCCAGTACCTGCTGCAGGGTGTGGCCGAAGAGAAGGAATCGCGCATCCTGGAGTCCATGCTGTGCTCGGTCTCGACCGACGAACTGCTCGCGGGCAAGCTGTTGGGCCTGGGCAGTGCGGGCCTCACGCTGGTGGCGGTATGGACCGCCGGGGGTGCTTACGGCGCGGCGGGGGCCCTGGCGCTCGCCAACGTCACGATCCCGCCGGCGCTGCTGTTGATCGGGCTCATGTACTTCTTGTTGGGCTACCTGTTCTACGGCGCGATCATGCTGAGCATCGGCTCGCTCACGTCCAACCTGCGCGAGGCCACGCAGATCTCCGGCTACCTGACACTGCTCAACGTGTGTCCGTTCTGGGTGATGGTGAGCTTCCTGAACTCACCCAACTCGCCGCTCGCGGTGGGCATGTCGCTGTTCCCGCCGACGGCGCCCACCAGCATGATGCTGCGCATGAGCGTCGGCGCCGTCTCGGGCGCGGTGGTCCCGCCGTGGCAGATCGCGGCCTCGCTCGGCATGCTGGGCTTGAGTGCGGTGGTCATGCTGTTGCTGGGCTCGCGCATGTTCCGGCTCGGCATGCTGCTCTACGGCAAGACCCCGAACCTCCCCGAGATCCTGAAGATCCTGCGCCAGCGGTGAGCGTGAATCCGCCGTCCGCCGGTTCCGCGGGGAGTCGCAAGACTCCCGCGGAACCTGCGCCCGCCAGCGGGGACTGGCCGCGCTGGCGCGTGTTCCCGCCCATCGCGCTCGGCGTGATCATGGCCACGCTCGATGCAAGCGTGGTGAACATCGCGCTGCCCACGCTGCAACGCGCATTCGGTGCCGGCCTGAGCACGGTCGAGTGGGTGGCCCTCGCCTACTCGCTCACCATGACCGGGCTGCTGCTGTCGGCCGGCCGGCTCGCCGACTCGCGCGGACGCCGCAACATCTATGGCGCGGGCCTGCTGCTGTTCACACTCGCCTCGCTGTTGTGCGGCATCGCACCAACGGTCGAGGCCTTGATCGCGCTGCGCGTGTTGCAGGGCGTAGGGGCCGCCCTGGTGTCCGCCAACGGCTCGGCGCTGCTGGTGCAGGCGTTTCCCCAGGCCGAGCGCGGCCGAGCACTGGGTGCGTTCGGTGCGATGGTGGGCGTGGGACTCGCGATCGGGCCACCGCTGGGCGGGTTGGTGGTGGCGAACGCGTCGTGGCGCTGGATCTTCCTCGTGAACCTGCCTCTCGGCCTGCTCGCATTCTGGCTGCTGCGCCGCCGCGTGCCACGCGACGCCCCGGTGTCCGAGACGCACAGGTTCGAGTTCGTGCAGCCGCTGCTGTGGGCGGGCGGGCTGGCCGGCCTGATGCTTGCGCTCACGCGCGGCCCCGAGCATGGCTGGAGCGAACCGTTCGGCCTGCTGCTGGCTGGCGCCGGTGCACTTCTACTGACGGCGTTCCTGATGCTGCAGCGCGCGGCGAAGCGCCCGCTCATGCCATTGCACCTGGTGTCGGGTCCGCTCGGCGGTGCGATCACGCTCACGTTCTTGGGCCAGATGTTGAGCGTGTGCGTCGGCTTCTCGCTGCCGCTCGTGCTCGAGGCGCTGGGCGGCATGACCGCCGCGCGTTCGGGAGCGTGGCTCGCGGTCCTGCCGGGTGCGGCATTGCTGTGCGCGCCGCTGGCTGGGCGCTGGGCCGACCGCTGGGGAGCGCGGCGACTCACCGTGGCCGGCATGTTGCTCACCGCGTTGGGCCTGGCGTGGCTGTCGCGGCTCGGCCCGTCAGTGCACGGCTGGCCGCTGGCCGGCGCGCTGGTGATGGTGGGCGTGGGGCAGGGACTGTTCGCCGTGCCCAACGCAAGCGCGCTGTTGTCGCTCGTGCCCGCCGAGAGCCTGGGGCTCGCGACCGGCCTGCAGGGCACCACGCGCAATCTCGGGATCGCCTCTGGAGTGGCGGTGACGGGTGCGCTGCTCACCGGGCGCTACCACGCCCTCGCGGGGGTGCCGCTGGCGCTGGGTGCCAACGGACCGTTCGATCGGGGGGCATTCGCCACGGCGGCGAGCGAGACCTACGGCCTGTTCGCACTGGTGGCCGTGGCGGCGGCGGGTCTGGCCTGGCTCGTTCGGGCCCCGCAGGGGGCCCGAGCCGCTGGTCAGTGACCCCGGCGGCCAACACGGCGCAGGGCTGGATGATTCCTCGTAATCGACTGCCGCACATTAAATTATAGCGCTAGCTCGCGCTTCGCCCCCGCTCCCGGTCACGAAGTGGGCAGATTGCGCCTCGGGTGGTGCGTGGCTGCCCGGTCCGCGTGCTGACAAGAAAACGGTTGTGCCGCAACCTTCCTGCATTCACAATCGTTTACACGTTGAGAGACGTATGGAGTAGGCAGGGAACGGTCCTTGCAAACCCCACGCGCGGAGCACGGCCTGTGAGCCGACCGCTCCTCTCTGCAGCAAGAGCCCGCCAGCGGCCAGTAAAGGAAGGACCCGAGAGGTCCCTGCCGCGGGAAGGGTCGGAACGGGGATTCGGCTACCAAGAGCAGGAAACACCCGGTCTCTCTTGCGCAAGCGGTCGGGCCTACGGCCCCTCCGCCGAATATGACGGGATCGCCCGGTCCATGGCCGGGCGCTTTCGTTTGTGGCGGGCGCGCTCCTCCGGGCCGCCGCCCGGACCGCCCCCCCCGCAGCCGTGTGGTCGCAACCGCTTGCGCCGCCGCGGGAGCCCCGCCACACTGCCCGGCCCATGCGAACGCTGCGTATCGGCCTCGCCCAGATTAATCCCACCGTCGGCGACCTCGACGGCAATGTCGCCCGGATCCTCGAGACCTTGGAGCGCGCGCGCGCCTTGGGCGTGGAGCTGCTGGCGTTCCCCGAGATGGTGGTGCCCGGCTACCCGCCCGAGGACCTCCTGCTCAAGCCCGCGTTCATCCAGGGCTGCATCGACCACACCCGTGAGCTGGTGCCGCATACCAAGGGCATGACCGTCGTGGTCGGCACCGTCGAGCGCGACGTGGACCTGTTCAACTCGGCCGCGGTCATGCACGACGGCCGCTGGATCGGCACCGCACGCAAGCGCCACCTGCCCAACTACGGCGTGTTCGACGAGAACCGCTACTTCATGTCGGAGCGCAAGGCGGTGGTGTTCGCACGCGGCGGCACCGTGTTCGGCGTGAATGTGTGCGAGGACCTCTGGCTTTCGGGCGGACCGTCCGAGGAACAGGTGGTGCGAGGCGGCGCCGAGGTGATCTTGAACCTGTCGGCATCGCCCTACCACGCCGGCAAGGCCGACGAACGTCGCCGCATGATCGCGACGCGCGCCGCCGACAACCTGGCGATCGTCTGCTACGTGAACCTGGTCGGCGGGCAGGACGAGATCATCTTCGACGGCTCGAGCCTGATCTTGGACCAGGACGGTGAGGTGCTCGCCGAAGGCGCTCCGTTCGCCGAGGACCTGATCGTGGCCGACCTCGATCTGGACGAGGTGTTCAACGCGCGCTTGCACGATACGCGGCTGCGCAAGGAGCGCGCCCTGGACGACGCGGAGCCGCTGCCGCGCATCCACCTGGGCCAGCCGGGCGAGGAGCCCGCCGCCGCGCCCACCCGGCCCGCCTTGGTCGCGAGGGGCCCGCGCGCCGAGTTGTCTGCCGAGGCCGAGGTGTACGCCGCGCTCACGCTGGGTGTGCGCGATTACGTGCGCAAGAACGGCTTCGACACGGTCGTGTTGGGGCTCTCGGGCGGCATCGACTCGGCACTCACCGCGTGCATCGCGGTGGATGCGCTGGGTGCCGACAAGGTCGTGGGCGTGGCGATGCCGTCGCCCTACACGTCGGCCGAGTCGCAACGCGATGCGGAAGCGCTCGTCCGGTCGCTCGGCATGCGCATGCAAACACTGGCCATCGCCGACGTGATGCAGGCCTACGAGCAGGCTCTGGCGCCATCATTCGCCGGGCTAGCGCCCGACACCACCGAGGAGAACCTGCAGGCGCGCATCCGCGGCAACTCGCTCATGGCGCTCTCCAACAAGTTCGGCTGGCTCGTGCTGACCACGGGCAACAAGAGCGAGACCAGCGTGGGCTACAGCACACTCTACGGCGACACCGCCGGCGGATTCGCGGTGTTGAAGGACGTGTACAAGACGCAGGTTTACGAGCTGTCGCGTTGGCGCAACCAGTGCGGGCAGGTGATCCCCGAGAACACGATCACTCGAGCACCCTCGGCCGAGTTGCGGCCCGACCAGACGGACCAGGATTCGCTGCCGCCCTACGACACGCTCGACGCCATCCTGCGCGAGTATGTCGAGGAGGACCGCTCGATTGCCGAGATCGCGCGAATGGGGCACGACGAGGCGCTGGTGCGGCGCGTGGCGCGCATGGTGGACCTGGCCGAGTACAAACGCCGCCAGAGCCCGCCCGGCATCAAGATCACGCCACGCGCGTTCGGCAAGGACCGCCGGCTACCGATCACGAACCGCTGGCGGGGGTAGCGCTCCGGCGCACGAAAGCCCCGGCGCTGCTCGGCGCCGGGGCCTCGTGTTTCGCTCACATCGTCACTTCGCGGCGCTGAACACCGTGATGAATGCCGCGCTGGTGGTGCTGATGTCGTAGGTCGCGCTCGGGGCCGAGAGGTACAGACCGAATACGCCATCGCCCTTGATCTCGTCCACGAGGGTCTGCCGCCCGACGAACAGTGAGGCGGACTCGTTCCAGTCCACGGTCACCGTGCTGTTGGCGGGAACCGTGATCGGGCCCCACAGCTTGACGGCGCCCGGCACCACGCCGGTGGGCGCCGAGGTCGCTGCCGGCACGATCCATACCTCGGCCTGCACGGAGGCCGTGCCGTTGTTGCGGATGTCCCCCACCAGTGCGAGGTCCTCGACCCGAGCGAGATCCTGCTTATGGTCGTTGTAGACGTCGATCGTGTTGAGGTCCACCAGCTCGCCCTGGAACGTCCCGCTCGTGTTGAACGTCGCGTCCGGCAGGTCGTAGTGCGCGACGAACTGGCCCGAGGTCAGGATGCACCCAGCCGCCGCCAGCGCGGCCAGTGCCACCAGG
>CAZADU010000820.1:0-3371 GCA_964483945.1 uncultured bacterium | reverse complement strand
GTCTGGGCTGCGGGGCCATGAGTCGTCGACTCCCGTGTATCCCTTCGCCTTGCGCGAGGCAGCTCTGGCACTTTTGTGGTGTGATGACGCCGTTCTTCGTGGCGACGCGGAATTGAGTCTGATGGATTCGTTCGTGATTTCATGACCGCCCGTCTCAGCAGCGCCTGGCCCCTCCGGCCTCCCCACGCGATCGCAAAGAGGCGATTGCGGAGGCCCGCGGCGGGGCCTCCGCTCTCTGATTGGCGCTTGCCGCATCCCGAGCCGACGAAGCGATTCGCGCGGTTCGCAATTGCGAGCGCGAGGGCTCGTCCAGTCACCCGGTCAGCGGCCGCCTCGCTGCGGAATGAGTGGGCACTCGAATCGACGGACGACGTCACCGACCTGGATCTGTCCCGCCGCGACGGCCATGTCGATCTGGTGGTCATTGGTGAACTGGGTGGCGGGAATCGTCAGCCAGGTGATGAACCGAACCTCCCAGCGACCACCGTTGTAATCGGTGTCCCCCGGCGCGGAATCCGACACGGGCATGAGCCCCGAGCCGAGAACGTAGATCGTGTCGAACTTGCCGTGATTCGGCAGGTCCCCTGGCGCATTCACCCCGGTGAAGAGCTCATCGTTGGCGTAGATGCGGTTGGTCGGAGGCCCCTGCTGCGCCGCCGCCTGGACTCCGTAGCCAAGCAGGACCGTCGCGACCAGGCCGAGGGTCATCCAGCTTCGCCGAGCCAGCTTCATCATGTTGGTCTCCCGCGCGGACGAGTGGCGGGATGACCGCCGCGCTACGGCCGTGCGCTCCCGTTCGGTTCCTCGGCCGACGGACGAAGGGTCGGACGTGAATACCTGACGGCTGATACGACACCCCTGAGATTCTGTGACTTTTTCTCGCCTTATGGCATCACACGATCCGCGGTGGTTCGTATGGATACCGGAGGAAGTGGTCGAGCGACCCGTTTCGAGCGAGGACGAAGTGGATTTGCACGGTGTCCAGCGGCGAGATTCGGGCGCGCTCGAGGATTTGTTCGAGCGCTACTTCGACCGGATGTTCGGACACGTCCATCGGATGCTGGGCAATCGGCAGTTGGCGGAGGATGCGGTTCAGGACGTGTTTCTCAAGGTCTACCGGGGGGCACCGTCGTTGGACCCGACGCGCGATCCTGGCCCTTGGCTCATGACGATCGCCACCAACGTCTGCCGCGATCACTGGCGTTCCAGCACGAACCGATTGGCTCGCGCCTCTCGCTCCCTCGACGCGGAGCAGGTGCTTGAGTCGGACCTCCCCCGGAGCACGCATGACCCGGAAGGCGTGGCACTCGCCTCCGAACGGGCGACACATGTCCAGGCCGCGCTGCTTCGCCTGAGCCCGACGCTGCGTGAAGTGGTCCTGTTGCGGGAGTACGAAAGCATGGAGTACTCGCAGATCGCGGCGATCACGGACGCCACAGAAGTGGCCGTGCGGAAGCGCTACTCGCGTGCGCTCGCGCACCTCGAAACCTTCCTCGGGCAGACTTACCCATGACCGATCGGAACGAAGCCATGCCTACGCCTGCGGAAAAGCGAACGCAGGAGGCCCTCCGAGCCGTCGAGCGGCCCGCGGCCGATCCGGCGTTTCGCGCTCGGCTCCGAGATGCGTTCACGACCGGCACATTGGCCGAGCAGGCGCCCGCGCGTCGTGCACCGGCAGCCCCCGGCCCCATCGGCGGCACCCGGGCGTGGTTCGCTCGCCCAGCGTTCCGGCTGGCGCTGGCCGCGGCGGCGGCGGTGATGGTAGTCGGAGTGGCGACGCTCAATCGCGGCGGAGACTGGGCGCTCGCGTCGGTCGCGGGTACCGGAACGGTCCTGATTGGCGATGTGCCCGTTACGCTGGAGGACCGCGAACAGCTACAACGACTCCTTCGGCCCGGAGTCCGGGTGACTCTTCCCGCCGAGGGCGAGCTCACGCTGTTCGCAAACGGGACGCTCGCCCTTCAGCTCACGCCAGGAACCGAAATCACGATCCCGGAGCCCCCCGCCCGCTGGTTCGGTCGATCGAGCCGGATGGACGTGCGTTCGGGCGAGGTCCGGATCTCGACCGGCCCTCGGTTCCGCGGCGCGCGCTTCGCTGTCCGCACGCCGCTCGCTACCGCCGAGATCACCGGCACGACGATCGCAGTGATCCTCGAACCCGAGTTCGCCTGCGTGTGCGTGCTCGACGGCACAGCGAGCGTGGGCGCGCCGAACGGCCAGCGAGCGGAGCTGGCCACCGGGATGCGGCGCTTCTTCTACCGAAACGACAGCCCGAGTCTGCTCCAGCCCATCGATGATATGCAGCGGATGAAGCTCACCATGTTCCGCGACGCGGCTGGGCTCATCCTGAAGTAGGAACCCTGAACAAGCTGCCGGCTCAGCCCGCCCTCAAACAGTCGTGCAGGTGCAGCACGCCCAATGGCCTGCGCCCCTCATCCAGCACCATCAGCGCGGTGATGGGTCCTTGCGGCCGGTCCTCCATCACGCGCACCGCGCTCGCCACCAGTTCCTCCGGCCCGATCGTGGTGGGCGTGCGCGTCATCACGTCCGCGGCGGTGAGTCCCCACGGATCCGGATGCCGCAGCAGGATGCGCTTGAAGTCGCCGTCGCTCACCACGCCCGCGAGCGTGCCGTCGGGGGTGAGCACGGCGGTGATGCCGAGCCGTTTGTCCATGATCTCGAGCATCACGTCGCGCAGCTTCGTGGCCTCCTGCACGCGCGGCAGCGTCGCACCACCGTGCATGAGTTCGCGTGCGCGACGGGACGCCGAGCGGCCGATCACCCCGCCCGGGTGCAGGTAGCGGAAGTCCTCGGGCTGGAACCCGCGCTGCTGCATGAGTGCGATGGCGAGGCAGTCGCCCACCACCTGCGTCAGCGTCACGCTTGTGGTCGGCGTGAGGTCCATGGGGCACGCCTCGGCGACGGGTCCCAGCACGATGGCGGCGTCCGCGCGCTCGGCGAGCGGCGAGCCGGGCTGCACCACGATGGCGACCAGCGGGATGCCGTGCCGTTCCACATACGGCATCAGCGCGAGCAGCTCATCCGTAGCACCGCTCTTGGACAGGAACAGTGCGGCATCACCACGCGCGAACAATCCGGCGTCGCCGTGCAGGGCGTCGGTCGGGTGCAGGAACACTGCCGGTGTGCCGGTGCTCGTGAGCGTTGCGGCGATCTTCTGGCCGATGAGCCCGCTCTTGCCCACCCCCGCCACGATGGTCTTGCCGCGGCAGTCGGCGAGCAGATCCACGGCGCGCGTGAAGCTCTCGCCCAGACGCGACTCCAATGCCGCGACGGCCTGTGCTTCGGTACGCACGACTTCGCGCGCCAGCGACAGTACATCCTGCTTCATCGCCACGCCGCGCCCCTGTTGG
>CAZADU010000819.1:0-3615 GCA_964483945.1 uncultured bacterium | reverse complement strand
CCTACCGCTGGACTCACGTGCCGCTCCGGACCGACGTGACCACCATCCTGGCGCAGTATTTCCTGGAACCGCTCAGCGGCGTCGGCGTGGAGCCGGTCGCGCCCGCGGCCGTGCGCCTCGGACGGCCACGCCCCAACCCGTCCGCGACCGCGACCTCGCTGCAGCTCGAGCTGCCAGAGGCCACGCGCGTGCGCTATGACGTGCTGGACGTGGCAGGTCGCGTCGTGCGCTCGCGCGAACTGGGCCAGCTCGAGGCCGGACGGCACGCGCTCGAGTGGGACGGCCGTAACGCGCGCGGCACGCGGGTGAACGCCGGCCTCTACTGGGTGCGCGTGCGAGCGGGTGCCAGCGAGGCGATGCAGCGGGTGGTGCGGCTCGACTGAGGGCTTCGGCCCCCGTCGTCAGACGAGGTTGTGGAACACCTTCTGCGTGTCCTCGTCCTGTTCGAGCAGGTCCACCAGCTTCAGCACTTCGGTGGCGTGCGCCTCGGGCAGCGACGTCGGCGTCTGCGGGATGTACTCCAGCTCTGACGAGATCGGCGTGATCTTGCGGTCCTCGAGCGCCTTGGCGAGATGACCGAAATCGGCGAACGCGCAGCGCAGCATGAGCTGCGGCTCACCCTTCTCGCTCGTGGTCTCGCCCAGCTCCTCGAGGCCGAAGTCGATCAGCTCCAATTCGAGCGACTCGGCTTCGAGCCCGGCCGGGTTGAGGCGGAACACGCCCATTCGCTTGAACTGGAACAGCACGCTGTTCGAGTTGCCCATGTTGCCACCGCCCTTGCCGAAGGCATGGCGGATATTGGCGACCGTGCGCACGACGTTGTCCGTGGCGGTCTCGACCACGATGGCGATGCCGTGCGGGCCGTAGCCCTCGTACAGGACTTCCTCGTAGCCCGCCTGGTCGTGGCCCAAGGCCTTCTTGATCGCGCTCTCGACCTTGTCCTTCGGCATGTTCACGGCGCGCGCGTTCTGGATGACCCGCCGCAGAGAGGGGTTCGAGTCCGGACTGGGCCCGCCCTTCTTCACCGCGATGGTGATCTCCTTGCCGATGCGCGCGAACGCCTTGGACATGCGATCCCAGCGCGCGAACATCGTGGCCTTGCGGGTCTCGAAGATGCGTCCCATGCGTGATCCCCGTGAAGGTCTTGCGGAAGGTCCTGCGGCGGCCGGAGGATCCGGTCGTTCCAAGCGCGACGGTCATGCCACGCGCGGCCCGACAGGATAGTCTTGCGCCCATCGCGATTCAATCGGGCTCGGTCCGGCTCGCGATTTCTTCCCGGTCGCAGGGATACGCTAGCTTCTGGCGCACTTATAGAGATGTTTCCAAAGCCGAGCCCCCCCCATCAAGGAGGCCCCGATGCGATCCGCAATCCCCCCGCTCGTCTTGCTGGCCCTGCTGCTCCCCGCGCTCACGGCGGCGCAGACCACTGTTCACCAACACTACGGCCACGACGCACGCGCCGACTCACCTGCGCCCGACGGCTCCACCGCACCCCGCCTGCAGAACCTGGGGAGCCACAAGTTCCCCGTGACCACGCGCTCCGCCAAGGCACAGGCGTTCGTGAACCAGGGCCTGAACCTCGCCTACGGGTTCAACCACGCCGAGGCCGGCCGCGCGTTCCGTGAGGCCGCACGGCTCGATTCCACATGTGCCATGGCGTACTGGGGGCAGTCACTCGTACTGGGGCCCAACATCAACGCCCCCATGGACCCCGCTGACGAGCCCAAGGCTCGCGCGCTGGCCGATCACGCCATGCGGCGGCGCCGCCACGCGAGCGCCCGTGAGCGCTCGCTCATCGAGGCGCTGGACAAGCGCTACCGCGGCGATGCAGCCGCGCGAGTCGCCGCGGACTCGGCGTACGCCTCGGCGATGGATGCCGTATCGCGCCTGTACCCGCAGGACGACGACGTGGTCACGCTGTGGGCAGAGTCGGCGATGGATCTGCGCCCGTGGAACTACTGGCGGCCTGACGGCACGCCGTACCCCGGCACGAAACTCATCCGTGAGCGGATCGAGACGGTGATGAAGCGCTCACCGAACCACCCCGGCGCGCTTCACTACTACATCCACCTGGTCGAGCCGACGCGCGATGCCGTGCTCGCCGAGCCCGCGGCGGACCGGTTGCTCACGCTCATGCCCGCGGCCGGGCACATGGTGCACATGCCGTCGCACATCTACCAGCGTGTGGGCCGCTACGCCGACGCCGTGCGCAGCAACGAGCTGGCGGTACTCGCCGACGAAGACTACATCACGCAGTGCCGCGCTCAGGGCCTGTACCCCATGGCCTACTACCCGCACAACATCCACTTCCTGTGGGCCGGTGCCACGATGGAGGGCCGCTCCGAACTCGCGATCCACTCGGCGCGCAAGACCGCCGCACAGGTGAGCGACTCCTCGCTCGCGGCACTGCCGCTGCTGGCGGGATTCCGCGTCGTGCCGTGGTACGCACTCACGCGGTTCGGTCACTGGGACGAGATGCTGGCCGAGAGCCGCCCCACCGTCGGTGGCCCCTACCTGCTCGGCACTTGGATCTACGCTCGAGGCTTGGCACTCTTGGCCAGGGGCCGGCGGGACGAGGCGGCCCGTCTGCTCGATACGCTGCGCACCGTCACGCGCGGCGAGGGGCTCGACTACACGCTGTTCTCGCCCAACACCGCGGGACGAATCCTCGGCATTGCACCCGAGGTGCTGGCCGGTGAACTCGCGGCCGCGCGAGGCGATCACGATTCTGCCGTGCGACATTTGGAGACGGCGGTGCGGCTGGAGGACGGACTCACCTACACCGAGCCGGAGGAATGGCACTACCCGCCGCGGCATGCGTTGGGCGCCCTGCTGATCGCTGCGGGACGGCCGCGCGAGGCGGAGACCGTGTATTGGGAGGACCTCCGGCGACATCCCGAGAACGGCTGGGCGCTGCGCGGGCTGGCGGACGCACTCGCCGCACAGGGCCGCGACGCCGATGCGGCTGACGCACGGGCACGCTTCGAGCGAGCGTGGGCGCGCGCGGACGTGAAGCTCACGGGGTCGCGTATCGCGGGGAAATGAGCGGGGTGGCGGGCACCTCGCCGGCCCTCGTTGTTTCCCGATCGGAGGGGCTCGGCTCGCCGAGTCGCCGATCGACGGCACACTCACCGGCTCCTCCGGGTCCTCGTCACGGCGCGCATTCCCCCAGCCGCCACGAAGCTCACCCCCTACACGACCCCGCAGTTCATGTGGACGTGCAGGTCATCGCCGCCACCAACCGCGACCCCGCGAAGCTGGTCCAGGACGGCGTCGTGCGTGAGGATCTCTACTACCGTCTCAACGTATTCCCGATCTTGCTGCCGCCCCTGCGCCAGCGGGGTGGGGATATCGAACTTCTGTCCGATCACTTCCTGGCCACGCTCGAGGAGTTCCGGCGGCCGTCCCTTCACGCTTCGTTCGCGATTCCGCGCCGCTAAAACGTCGAGGTGGAGTCCGCGGCGGCCGGCACAGGCGTCGACTCGGTGACGCGCTTCATGCTCGCAAGCCCCGCCTCGAAGTCCTTGCCGATCATGGAATCCATGCTCGCGAACAACGACATCAGCTTGGTCATGAAGTCGGCCTTGCCGTCCATCGTCCACGTCACCTTGCTGC
>CAZADU010000818.1:0-2453 GCA_964483945.1 uncultured bacterium | reverse complement strand
AGGCGGATCGAGCCTTCGTCGATGTCGAAGACCGAACCGAATGCGGGGTCGTAAAGCAGGAAGTACTGCCCCTTCACCCAGTCCAGGTCGCTGAACCTGAACGTACTGCGTGAGCCACCGCCGGTGTACACCGCGCGCTCGCTGCGTCCCTCCTGCTTGCTGGCGAGCGCGGTCACGTCGAGCGCGCCGATGCGCGCGGCCATCTTGACGCCGAACAGGCCCTCGTTCTTGCCGCTGTAAGAGACGTACTGCGTGCCGGGCAGCGTCAGGCTGGTGTTGCCCAGGTCGAGGGCCTGCATGAAGTCATCCTCGTCGCCCCGGTAGTTGATGGCGATGCGGTTCGCCAGCGGCACTTGGTTGGCTGAGTTCTGCAGCAGGTTCACCTTGACGCGATCCGAGAGCTGACCCTCGAGCCGGATGTCGAGGTCCTGCTGCAAGTCGAGCGACGGGAACAGGCTCTGCTTCTGGCCGATCACACCGAGCTGGGCGTTGGTCCAGTTGCTCGTACCCGACAGGCGGATGCTCTCCGAGCCAGAGACGTTGAGCGCTGGCCCTCCGGGCCCGAGGATGCTCGCCAGCCGTTGCGGCAACTTGACCGGGATCGGCAGCGACAGGCCGGTGCGCTGGATCGGCGTATCTCGCCCGAGCGAATTGACGTTCCGGCGGGCGTTTTCAGCCCACTTCTCTTGGAACAGCCGCGCCGACTGCTCGGTGGTGAACTGGGTGAGAGGGCGGCGAAATCCTTGCCCCAGCGCGACTTCGTTGACTTCGACCACACTCCGGTAGGTGCCGGTCACGGGGTCCACGCTCACCCGGAGCCGCCGGGGGTCGTACCCCGGCAGGAGCTTGACCGGCCCCAGGGGGGGTGCAAGGGGGACCAGCCCGGAAAGCATGCTCTGCCGTTCGACCGCCAGGCGCCAGGAGGGCTTCCAGGGGATCGGGAGGGTGTCCGCGGCGACCGCCTCCGCCTTGGCCCGGTTGAACTCCTTGCTCGCCGGCATAGGCACCGAGCTGAGCCCCGGCACGCCGGAGACTGCCGCGAGGAAGGCGATGGCGGGCAGGGTCAGTGAACCGATCATGGATTCCTGGGGCCGCGCTTCCGGGGAGCGTGGGAAGGACGCGCGACCGTATCAGCCGGTCGGGGGCCGGTCAAAGCCTTGCCATTGCGCAAGGTGCCCGTTCCACCGGGCGTGGGGTAGTCTGCGGCACCGTGCGCATCCTCCCTATGTACATCCTTAGGCAGCACTTGGTTCCCTTCCTGCTCGGATTCGGGGTGGTCACGTTCATTTTTGAGATGGACGTCCTGTTCGACTACCTCGACCTGATGATCAACCGGGGGGTCCCCGCCCTGGCGGTTCTACAGCTGTTCGGGCTCTCCCTCGGCTTTGTCGTGGCCCTGTCGGTGCCATGCGCGGTGCTCATCGCGACGCTCATGACGTTCGGGCGCCTGAGCCAGGACAACGAGATCACCGCTCTGCGGGCGAGTGGGGTGCACATCTTCCGCGTCCTGCTGCCCCCCGCCGTTGCCGCGGGGGTACTCGCCGTGGGGCTCACGCTGTTCAATAACTACGTCTACCCGGACGCTAACCACGCCTTCGCGAGCCTGCTCGTGGATATCGGCAGGATGCGGCCCACGGTAAAGCTCCAGGAAGGCGTGTTCATCACCGATTTCCCGGGCTACAACCTGCTGGTCCAGTCCGTGAACGGGCTCACCAACGAGATGCGCGGGGTCACCATCTATCAGCTGCACGCCGGGGGGCCTCCCACGACGATCCTCGCGAAGAAAGGCTATCTCACCTACACGCCCGACGGCCGCACGGCGGTTCTCGAACTGGAGGACGGCGAGATCCACGAGATCCCCTCGGGCGAGACCGGTGTGAACCGCTACCACCGGCTGGAGTTCCGCAAGCACACCATCAACATGAAGGGTGCTGGCGGCATGCTCGAGCGGACCGTTCGCAACGCGCGCGGCGACCGCGAAAAGAGCGCGGCGACACTGGTCGAGGAGCGCAGCCAAGTTTACGAACAGTACGAGCAGTCGCTCGTGCGCTACCGGCGGCAGTTCCTCTCCGAGGGTGCAAGTGAAGCCGAGCTCGCCGCGCTGGCGCCGGAGCGCGCATCGTGGAGTACTCGCTGGCAAATGTTCTGGACCGAGCTGACGCAACGCCGCGGTGCGCTCGAGTCGCTGGCCGCGCGCAACCCGCGCCTCGAGATGAACGTGAACCTGTGGAGCCTCGAACGCCGTGCGCTGCAGCGCCGCGCGGCCGGGCTTTCGGTGGAGATCCACAAGAAGTTCGCGCTACCGATGGCGTGCGTGGTGTTCGTGCTGATCGGCGCGCCCATCGGCATGCGCGTCAAGCGCGCGGGACCGGCGGTGGCGTTCCTCTCCATCGGCTTCTTCCTGTTCTACTACGTGTGCCTGATCGGCGGCGAGGAGCTGGCGAACCGGCTCA
>CAZADU010000817.1:0-2409 GCA_964483945.1 uncultured bacterium | reverse complement strand
CCGTGAGGCCGCCCTGCGTGTAGCGCACCTCGGGGTCCTTGCCGAGACGGCCGAGGATGATGACTCGGTTGTAGCTCATGGAATGCTCCTGTCTGGGGGCCCCTCTGGCGGGGGCTCAGTGGTTATCGGCCGGAGTGTACGGTTTTCCGGGGCGCTTCGGAAGCCTCTCCTGAACGCACCGCGGGTCCGCGCGGCGGCATCGAAACGCTGTCCGGAGCCGAGGACTAAGGCCACTCGGGCCCGCGTTTGACGCGGCCCCGAGCGGTCCCCTATTGTCCGCGGCCGATTCTCTACAAGGTTCTTCGGGGCGTGGCGCAGCCCGGTAGCGCACCTGCTTTGGGAGCAGGGAGTCGGAGGTTCAAATCCTCTCGCCCCGACCAGCTTCCCGGCCGGCTGTGGGCGGCGTTCCGGGTCTCCGGAGATTCCCGGCACCTCGGCACGCCGCCCCTGCCGCGCGAAACCGGCTCCACGGGCGGAGCCGGAGCACCGCGTTGCGCCTGTAGCTCAGTTGGATAGAGCATCGGATTTCTAATCCGACGGTCGGGGGTTCGATCCCCTCCAGGCGCACCATGTGCCACAACACAAGAAGCAGCTCGAGTCGTAGGCGGTGGATGTAGCTCAGCTGGCAGAGCATCGGGTTGTGGTCCCGAGGGTCGCGGGTTCGAGCCCCGTCATCCACCCCATCTTCTCCTGTCGGTGCGCGCCCCAACGCGCACCGCAGGCCGCGGCCCCATGGCCCCGACGCCCGCGCGTGGCGCCTTCGCGCAACGCGTGCGTGCCTCAAAGGACGCGTGCCTCGAAGGATGCGTGCCTACAGGAGGATCAGGAAGAGCATGCCACGCCGCGCCAAGATCGTCTGCACGCTGGGACCTGCCACGTCATCGCCGGAGCGCGTTCGCGAACTGATCGCCGCCGGCATGGACGTGGCGCGCCTGAACTTCTCGCACGGCACGCGCGAAGAGCACGCCGCCGTCTATCGCGAGGTGCGTGCGGCGAGCGACGAGGCCGGGCGCGCCGTCGCGATCCTGGTGGACCTGCAGGGACCGAAGATCCGGCTGGGCCTGTTCGAGGAAGGGGGCGTCACGCTGCAGGCGGGCGATCCCTTCACCATCACCACCGAGCCCGGCGAGGAAGGCACCGCCGAAATGGCGTCCACGACGTACGCATCGCTCGCGCGCGACGTCACGCCCGGCGCGACCATACTGATCGACGATGGCCGCGTGCGGCTGCGCGTGGACACCAGCGACGGCGTGCGCGTGCGCACCACCGTGCTCGAGGGCGGGCGCATCTCGGACCACAAGGGCATCAACCTGCCCGGCGTGAAGGTGAGCGCCCCGTGCATGAGCGAGAAGGACCGCGACGACCTGCGCTTCGCGCTGCGGCTGCGCGTGGACCTGATCGCGCTGTCGTTCGTGCGCGACGCCGCCGACGTCGCCGACGTGCACGCGGTCATGGACGAGATGGGCGCTCGGCTGCCGGTGATCGCCAAGATCGAGAAGCCGGAAGCGGTGGACATGCTGGGCCCCATCGTGCGTGCGTTCGACGGGCTCATGGTGGCGCGCGGCGACCTGGGCGTGGAAATCCCGCTCGAACAGGTGCCGCTGGTGCAGAAGCGTTGCGTGCGACTGGCGAGAGAGCACGGCAAACCGGTGATCGTGGCCACGCAGATGCTGGACTCCATGATCCATCACTCGCACCCGACGCGCGCCGAGGTCAGCGACGTGGCGAACGCCGTGCTGGACGGCGCCGACGCGCTGATGCTGTCGGGCGAGACGAGTGTGGGCGACTATCCCGTCGCCGCGGTCGAGACCATGGCACGCATCATCGAAGCCGCCGAGCCGCAGGGGCTCGCCATGCTGCCGCACATCCGGCGCCGCCCCGAGACGCGCCCCGAGGCTATCGCCTTGAACGCCGTGCGCATCGCCGAGGACCTGCAGGCGGTCGCGCTGGTGGCGTTCACCGAGACGGGTGCCACCGCCCGGCACGTCGCCGTGCACCGCAACCAGATCCCGCTGCTCGCGTTCACGTCACGTTCCGAAGTGCGCAGCCGTCTGGCGCTGTTGTGGGGCACCGAGACGTTCGTGGTGCCGCGCGTGGAGCACACCGACGACATGGTCGCCCAGGTGGACCGGGCACTCCTGGACCTGGGCCGCGGCCAGCCCGGCGACTTCGTCGTGGTGGTGGCCGGTACGCCGCCCGGCACCTCGGGCTCGACGAACACGCTGCGCGTGCACCGGCTGGGCGGGGAGTAAACGGACTCGCTCGGCCGAGCGAAGCGACTCTGTCGGAAGCGGTCCGGCCACGTCGTGTACGTTCTGGATTCCGCTGTCGACCAACTCACGGGTGGTCGTGCAGCGCTCACAGGTCACCGCTGAAAGAAGTTGCGGTTCCCCGGGCGTCGAACGGGGC
>CAZADU010000816.1:0-4968 GCA_964483945.1 uncultured bacterium | reverse complement strand
CAAGGCCGTCCGCAAGGCCGTCCGCCGCAAGGTTGCTGGCAAGGCCGTTCGCAAGGCAGTCCGTCGCAAGGTTGCTCGCAAGGCGGTGCGTCGCAAGGTCGTCCGCAAGGCCGTTCGCAAGGCCGTCGTTCGCAAGGCCGTGCGTAAGGGTGTCCGCAAGGCCGGGGTCAAGAAGGCCCTCAGGGACCTGCTGGGCCCGATGGGCGAGGGCGGCGTGATGTGATGCCGCGCGGATCCTTCCGGATCCGCACTGAACTTCGGGCCGCTCATCGCGAACGCGGTGGGCGGCCCGTCATTTTCCGCGCGCTTGCGGAACCGCGACCACGAGGAGACCGCTCATGATGCTCCGATTGATGCTCGCCATGTTCGCCGGATTGCCGATTGCCGGACTCGCGGTCCCGATCGTGAGCGCGCAAGGCACCCAGCACCAGGACACGGGCCAGCTGGACCCTGCGAAGGCCGACAAGGCGCTCAACAAGCCCTCAGCCTATTCGCCCTACGCGGGGCGCAACTTCCCCACTCAGCCTTTCTGGGGCGACACGCACCTGCACACGTCATTCTCGATGGACGCCGGTGCGTTCGGGGCTCGCATCGATCCCCGCGGCGCGTATCGGTTCGCCCGCGGCGAGGAGGTCGTCTCCAACACCGGGCAACGGGTGAAGCTGTCGCGCCCGCTCGACTTCCTCGTCGTGGCGGACCACTCCGACAACATGGGCTTCTTCCCCGACCTGTTCGCCGGCAAGCCCGAAGTCCTCGCCGATCCGACGGGGAAGAAGTGGTACGACCTGATCCAGGCCGGCAAAGGCGGGCAGGCTGCGCTCGAGATCATCTCGGCGTTCTCCCAGGGGACATTCCCAAAGGCGCTCATGTACCTGCCCGGCACGCGAGCCTACCGGGGCGCCTGGCAGCAGACCATCGACGCCGCCGAGGAGTACAACGCGCCGGGCCGCTTTACCGCGTTCATCGGCTATGAGTGGACCTCGAACACCGGCGGCAACAACCTGCACCGCAACGTCATCTTCAGAGACGCCGGCGACAAGGCCAGCCAGGTCGAGCCGCTCACCGTGTACCCGCCGATGGGTAGCGACAACCCGGTGGAGTTGTGGAAGTGGATGGCGGCGTACGAGAAGAAGACTGGCGGCAACGTGCTCGCGATCGCGCACAACGGCAACCTGAGCAACGGCCACATGTTCCCCATCATCGAGGCGTTCGGAAAGAAGCTCGATCGCGACTATGTCGAGACGCGAGCCAAGTGGGAGCGCCTGTACGAGGTCACGCAGACCAAGGGCACCGGCGAAGCCCACCCCTACCTCTCGCCCAACGACGAGTTCGCCGAGTTCGAACTCTGGGACAAGGGCAACCTGGACCTCAGCACGGTGAAGACGAAGGACATGCTCCAGTTCGAGTACCTCCGTTCGGCGCTCAAGAACGGGCTCAAGCTCGAGCAGCAGTTCGGCACGAATCCGTACAAGTTCGGCGTCATCGGCAGCAGCGACGCGCACACCGGGCTTGCCGCCATGGAAGAGGACAACTTCTTCGGCAAGACCACGACGCAGGAGCCGAGTCCCGAACGCATCAGCGCCACGTTCATGAGGAATCCGAAGAGCGGAGTCGGGATCATGGACTGGGAGGTCGGCGCGTCAGGCTGGGCCGCGGTGTGGGCCACCGAGAACACGCGCGAGGCGCTGTGGGACGCGATGCAACGACGCGAGACGTACGCGACCACGGGGACGCGGATGATCGTGCGGTTCTTCGGCGGCTGGGATTTCACAAGGTCCGACGCCGTCACGCGGAGCCCCGCCGTGGCCGGCTACACCCGGGGCGTCCCGATGGGAGGCGACCTCCGCAAGGCACCCGCCGGCAAGTCCCCCTCGTTCCTGGTGGCAGCGCTTCGCGACCCCATCGGCGCGAATCTCGACCGCATCCAGGTGGTGAAGGGCTGGGTGGGTGCCAAGGGCGAACTCAAAGAGAAGGTTTACGACGTGGTCTGGAGCGACGAGCGTAGGCCCGGGCCCGATGGCAAACTCCCCTCGGTGGGCAGCACCGTCGACGAGGCGAACGCCACGTGGACCAATACCATCGGCGCGCCCGAGCTGATCACGGTGTGGCAGGACCCCGAGTTCGACGCCAAGCAGCGCGCCTTCTATTACGCGCGCGTGCTCGAGATCCCGACGCCTCGCTGGACGGCCTACGACGGCAAGCGCTTCGGCGTGAAGGCGCCGGAGGGCACGAGGACGACCATCATCGAGCGCGCGTACACGTCTCCCATTTGGTACACGCCATAGCGTCATCGGTGCGGGGCGGACGTGCAGCCCGCCCCGCCGTCGGCCGCACTTGTGGAGCCGGCGCCCTGATGGCACCTTCGTTACATGCTCGCGCCCCTGCGCCTCATGGCTGTGCTCGCCCATCCCGACGACGAGTCACTGGGACTGGGCGGGACCCTGGCGAAGTACGCCGCCGAAGGCGTCGAGACGTATCTGGTCACGGCGACGCTCGGGGAGGCGGGCCGCTATCGGGGCCTCCCCCAAGGCGACCCGGGGCACCCCGGACCGGGCGCGCTCGGCACCGTCCGTGAGGCTGAGTTGCGCGCGGCCGCCCAGGTGCTGGGCGTGCGAGAACTGTCGCTGCTCGGCTATCGCGACCAGGAACTCGACCGCGCCGATCCGCGCGAGGCCATCGGTCGCATCGTCGCGCACCTGCGGCGCGTGCGGCCGCAGGTGGTCATCACGTTCCCACCCGATGGCTCCTACGGGCATCCGGACCACATCGCCATCTGCCAGTTCACCACCGCGGCGGTGGTCGCGGCCGCCGACGCGGACTTCACGGTATCTGGCCCGGCGAATGCTCCGCACGCCGTCTCCAAGCTCTACTACATCGCATGGGCAGAGCCCGCCGTGACGGCATACCAGGAGGTGTTTAGCAAGCCGGTCTCTCGAGTGGACGGCGTCGACCGCGAGACGGAGCCGTGGCCCGAATGGCTGCTGAGTTGCGTCATCCCGACCGGCGAGCACTGGGAGCGGGTCTGGCGAGCGGTGTCCTGCCACGTGTCTCAGATCGCCGCCTACGAGAAGCTCGAACACCTGTCGCCCCGAAACCACGAGGCATTGTGGGGCTGGCAGTCGTTCTACCGTGCGTCGAGTACGGTGAACGGCGGACGCGCCCGTGAATCCGACCTGTTCGAGGGGCTTCGCGCGGTCGCGTCCACCACACCCGGGCTGGACGCGATCCGGTGAGCGCTACCCTCGCAGCCCGCCCGAGCCGAGAGCGTCAGTTTGAACGCCGCGGTCGTGGCTTCGGCCTGCTGCGCGCCAGGTGCGGCAGCTTCTAGACCCGCCCCGTGGTATCCGGACTGGCAGTCGCGCGCGAATCAGCGTATCAATGGAATCGAAAGGAACGAATTCCAAGCTCCGAGTTGCGGCCGGGCACAAGCATCACCGCAGCGCCGCCCGGCGCGGTCGCGATGAGTTCCACGAGAGCCGCTCGACCATCCATCAGTTGCACCACCCTCGCCCCGGAGAGTCCCGCATGTCGCCTCGGTCCGTCACGCTGATCGTCCTGCTCATCCTGAGCGAAGCGGTGGGCCTCGCCATCGGCGAGGTGTTCTTCCGCCTGTTCGTCAGCGCCATCCCGCCGGTGGGCCAGAGCACATTCACGGCGAATGCCTCGCACGTCGCGCACATCACTTACGGCGCTGCGGTGGGCGTGGTCCTGTTCCTGTGGGCACTGCTCGGCATGGGTGCGGGCGGCATCATGAGCAAGTTCGGCAAGAAGGACCTGCCCAAGGCCTGAGCCGCTGCCGGGCCGCCCGCTCGAACGGCCGCCCGGCAGGATCCCCCCGGCGCAAACATAAACGCGGAACGTTAGTTAAGCGTGGCCGTGAACCGGATTGCGTAACACAATCCTGACCAGTTGTCGGGCACGCCAAGGAACGTCTTGTCCTTCGCCGAGAAGTAGCTGACGGCCAGGGCTCCGCCCAGGCCCCACGAGTCCCGGACCCACCACTCCTTGCCTGCGGCGAGTTCGAACGCGAAGCCATCTTCGGATGTTCCGTCCAGGTCGCTTTCGCCCGTGAGAGCCCCCGACCCGACCGAGCCCGAGATGAAGACATTCGCCGGCATGAAGAAGTACGTCAGGCCGCCGCCGATCGCCGACAGGTCGAGCGTGCCCTTCGGCGAGCTACTCTGGCTCGGTGCGCCGGTCACGTTCAGGTCCGCTCTCGGGTTCTCGATCGTCCAGCCGAAGAAGGTGGCATGCAGCATCAGGTTGTCCTGAACGCAACCGCCGATGGCCATACTCAGGTCGAAGGCGCCACCCGAGAACTCGAGGCTGCCGCCGGAGGGCTCGATCTTCGCGTTCGCGGATCCACCGCCCACTCCCAGCCGGAGGAAGAAGCCATCATGGGTGCGCGGCTCGCCCGCACTCGCCAGGTTCGCCGACAACAGCAGGATGGGTACGACCGACATGATCGGACCGAGCCAGGAGTTCGAGCGCGTCGTCATCGGGCACCTCCGCTTCGAGCGAGACGAATCCTCGCCCGTTTCCCACACTATTTGACGGCACGCGCTGTCGCGCGTGGTTTCGTCCTGAGTGGCGCGCGCTCCGGGGAAGCGACGGGCGCGCCAAGCTCGAACGCGATTCGAACCCCGCGCCGGCACGAGGTCAAGGGAAACCGTGCCCCGCCGCCTGCTGACCATGAGGTCTCTTCTGCCCCGCTGCGCTCGAGCGTGTTTGCTCGCTTGTGTTTCGAGCGGAACTCGCGTTGCCGTCCCCGAACGCGCCCCAGTGCGTGTCGAAGGCGTGCGCGGTAGGCACCACCGTCGGCTGAACGACCGCACCACCGCCGCCCGAACTCTGACAGGCGCAGCCGGAGCCGCTCACGGCGACGGTCGGCCCGGCTGCCACCACGATCACGGCATCCACGGCGAGCCCGGCGATGAGCAACACGGTGCGGGCGGTTCGCGAACCCGC
>CAZADU010000815.1:0-2865 GCA_964483945.1 uncultured bacterium | reverse complement strand
TCCACATGGGCACCAACGGCGGGCTGTACGTGTTCAACCGCAACGGCACCATCGTGTTCCCGTGGAGCAACGTGCGCTACACGACGTTGACGGGCGCCGCGTCGGAGTCGAGCCCGGTGGTGGCCGACATCAACGGCGATGGCTTCAACGACATCATCTGTGGCGGTGAAGAGGGCCAGCTCACTGCCCTGTCCGGTGCCACTGCGACCGTCCTGCCCGGGTTCCCGATCCTGTTGGCCGGAGAGGTGCGCGGCACGCCGGCGGTGGCCGACATCGACAAGGATGGGAAGACCGAGATCATCCTCGCGGGCTGGGACAAGAACCTGTACGTGTGGGACTACGACTTCACGTTTTCGCCCGGCCAGACGCCGCCGTGGCCGCAGTTCCACCACGATGCGCGCCGCACCGGTTTCGCAAGCGCGCCGCTATTCGTCGGCGTCGGCGACGGGCCCGACGGCGGCTCGGAGACGGCGGTCGCACAACTCGAGTTCGCGCTGCCGATGCCGAACCCGTCGCGCCAGGGTGTGGGGGCGCGATTCCGCTTCGCGGTGCCGGCCACGCTGGCGGGCACGGCGTACGAGCTGGGCATCTACGACCTCTCGGGCCGTCTCGTGCAACGCGTGGACACCGGGCTCGCGCCGGCCGGCCACTTCACGTTGCAGTGGGACCTGCGCAATGCCACGGGTCGCCCGGTGGATGGCGGTGTGTACTTCGCGCGCTTCACGCTGGGTGGCAAGAGCCTGACGCGGAAGCTGGTCATCCTCCAGTAACCGACGTCGCGGACCTCTCCGGGCGGGCTCCTCGCGGAGCCCGCCCGGTTCATTTCTGTTCGGTCCGAACATCGCGCGGCCCCGCCGGCTGCTTGACCCTGCGCGGGCGGCGCGTGTACTGGTCGCGGCCGCGCTACCGTTCAGCGCCGCCCGGTCGCCGTCCGACGCCTCGTGTGCCGAGCCGCACGTGTTCCGCCTTTCGCCGAGGGATCCTGCCATGAGCGTTCGCGTCCGCTTCGCGCCGAGTCCCACAGGGCACTTGCACGTGGGTGGCGCGCGTACCGCGCTCTACAATTACCTGTTCGCGCGCGCGCACGGCGGAACGTTGGTGCTGCGCATCGAGGACACCGACGCCGAGCGCTCCACCGAGGCCTCGGTGCAGGCGATCCTGAACGGCATGCGCTGGCTGGGCCTGGCTTGGGACGAGGGCCCGGGCATGGGGGGGCCGCACGGGAGCTACTTCCAGTCGCAGCGGCGCGCGCTCTACGACGCGTACGCGGAGCGGCTCGTTCAAGCGGGGCGAGCTTACCCGTGCTACTGCACACCTGAGGAACTCGAGGCGCGCCGCCAGCAGCAGCTCGAACGCGGCGAGGACCCGCGTTACGACCAGCGCTGCCGCTCGCTGTCGCCGGCCGAGCGCGCGGCGCGCGCCACTACCGGGCCGCGCCCCGCGCTGCGCTTCGCGCTGCCGGACCCTGAAGAGGTGGCCTGGGAGGACGTCGTGCGCGGCCGTGTATCGTTCCAGAGCGCGGTGCTCGACGACTTCGTGCTGGTGCGCTCGGACGGGCTACCGACCTACAACTTCGCCTGTGTCGTGGACGACCTCGAGATGCGCATCACGCACGTCATCCGCGGCGACGACCACATCTCGAACACGCCGCGCCAGATCCTGCTCTACCGAGCCGTCGCTGCCCAGGTGCCGGTGTTCGCGCATGCCAGCATGATCCTCGGCTCCGACGGCAAGCGGCTCTCCAAACGCCACGGTGCGACAAGTGTGGAGGCATTCGGCGACCTCGGTATCCTGCCCGAAGCCCTCGTGAACTTCCTGGCGTTGCTGGGCTGGGCGCTCGATGGGAAGACCGAGCTGTTCTCGCTCGCCGAGCTGGAGCGGCTGTTCACGCTCGAGCGCGTGAACCCGAACCCGGCCGTGTTCGACACGCAAAAGCTGGAGTGGATCAACGCACAGCACTTGAAGCGCTTGGACGAGGCCGATCGCGTCGGGCGCGTGATGGCGTTCCTGTCCGCGCGCGGCCACCGCATCGCCGACCGCGGCCCGGCGTGGTGTGCGGCGTTCGTGCGCACGCTTGGCGAGCGCGTGCGCACGCTCGCCGACGCCGAGGAGGTTGGCGCGTTCGCGCTGCACGAGGAGCTGCGCATGGAGCCCGAAGCCTGGGACGAGCTGCTGGCGCGCCCCGCCGCGGCCGAGCGGCTGGAATCCCTCGCCGAGCGCCTGATGGGTGTTCAGGATTGGTCTCTCGCCGGGATCGAGTCGGCGACGCGCTCGCTCGCGACCGAGGCGGGCGTGAAGGCGGGAGAGGTGATCTCGCCGGCGCGCGTCGCACTCACGGGACGCAAGGCGGCACCCGGGATCTTCGAGGTGATCGAGCTGCTCGGGCGCGATCGCTCGGTGTCGCGACTGCGCTCGGCGGCGCTGCGCTGGCGAGGGGAATCCCCGCTGGCTGCAAGGGCTTGAGGGTGTGAACGGCGTGCGCCACCGACTTGCGGAAGGCGCCTCGAACGTCTAGATTGCCCCGCCTCGACTGCCCGGTAGTGTAACGGTAGCACGACAGGTTCTGGCCCTGTTAGTCGAGGTTCGAATCCTTGCCGGGCAGCCAGTTTCTATCGTGGCGCTATCGTCTAGGGGTCTAGGACGGATGGTTCTCAGCCATCAAACCGGGGTTCTAATCCCCGTAGCGCTACCAACCTGACGGCCGTCGACGGACGCGGCCGCCGGTTCGGAGCCGGCATGAACCGCCGCAAGCTCCCGCGGACACTGATCCTCACCGCGGGGTACGCCGCCCTGCTGAATGCGGCCCTGATGGCGGCGCTGACGCTGCGCTATGACGGGGTGCCACCTCCCGGCGCGATCGCCGCC
>CAZADU010000814.1:0-1627 GCA_964483945.1 uncultured bacterium | reverse complement strand
CACCGCGTGGGGCAATGCCACCGAGGGGTTCTCCGTGGAGGGTAGCTCGACCGGCACGCTGATCCGCAACGGCATCTCGGTCAACCTGTCGCTCGAGCCGGGCTCGTACTGCCTGTTCGTGGACACGAGCTCGCTGCCCGGCTTCGATGCCGACCATGACATCTATTGGAACATCGCGGACCAACCGCCGGTACGGCTGGGCAACGCGATCTACAAGAACGTGGCCGCGATGCAGACCGCGACCGGGACCGGCCTGCACAGCTACGGTGCCGACCCTCGATTCGTGAACGCCGCGGCGGGCGACTTCCGCCTGCGGGCGGATTCACCAGCCATCGACGCGGCTGCCACGGACGTGCCGGGCTGGTCAGAGACCGATGCCGACATGCGCTGGCGATTCGACGAGCCCGCCACGCCCAACACGGGTACGGGCGGGGTGGCGTTCGCCGACCGGGGTGCCTTCGAGTTCCAGGGTGCCGTGCTGAGCGTTGGCGACGACGGCGGGTTGCGCGGCGTGGCGATGCACGCGGCTTATCCGAACCCGAGCCGGCGTGCGGTCACCTTCTCGCTGGAACTGCCGGTCGCCGCGCGCGCGGACTTCAGCGTCTTCGACGTGCAGGGCCGCGAGGTGTGGAGCGAGGCGAGCGACCGCCCCGCGGGTCGCAGTGAGGTGGCGTGGGGTCTGGCGACCCGTGCGGGTGCGCGCGTGCCGAACGGGGTGTACCTGGCGCGAGTGAACCTGGGCGGAGCCAACAGCACGGTGCGGTTCGTCGTCATGCAGTGACACGCCGCCGGCGTTGGCCGGCGAGCGGGAGCGAGAGCGGGAGCGGGCCCGGCATGATGCCGGGCCCGTTCGAGTTCGCCGGGGTGCGGCGCACGACCGTGCCCTCGAGCCGGCCCGACCAAGAACAATTCTTGCCGGGGCCGCGAACCTCGGGTACCGTTCGATGCTCACGCTTCCCCCTGCGGAGTGCCCCGTGGATAGCCTGGCTCGAGCGTCGCGGATTGCTGGCACGCACGCCTGGGCGCTGAGTCGCCGGGCTGCGGCTGCACCGCTGCTGTCGCTCGCGCTCATGCTCGTCGCATGCGAAGTCGCGTTCGCCCAGGTGTACACGTCCCGGGTGACGAACGTGAGCGAGGTCTGGCTTCACGTCACGAACCATGGCGTGCTCGGGAACAACTTCTTCAACCGCTCCCCGTCCCTCGAGTACCCGGGCGGCAGCGGCTACGAACACCTCACTCACGGCGGGCTGTGGCTGGGTGCGCACGCCACGGACGGCACGGGGCCATTCACCGGCGTGGCCACTGGCGCGATCGACCAGTTCATGGGCTCGGCCACGACCGGTCTTACGGAGTTCTCGCCGCTCGGGGATTTGGTCACGTTCCGATCCAGCAACCCCATTTCGCCCTCGTACAGTCCGGTCGCACTCAGCGATGACGAGACGCTGGTGTTCTTCGACGACCACGAGGTGAAGATGGCGTCCGACGGCGTCGAACTCAGCCGGCCCATGGGGCTCACCGTACGACAGGTCACGCACGCCTGGTCGCAAACGGGCTACCGCGATTTCGTGATCGTGCGCTACATCGTGACCTCCACTTCTGCGCACCCGGTCGAGGATCTTTGGGTCGG
>CAZADU010000813.1:0-3728 GCA_964483945.1 uncultured bacterium | reverse complement strand
CGGGGTCCGCGGTGTCGGTGTTGGTCATGGACTGCACCACGACCGGATGGGCACCGCCCACCCCCACGTGACCGACGTGGCAGACCACGCTCTTTCGCCGCTCGCGGCGGCGCGTGTCCTCAATCTGGATGAACGGCATGCGGCGAACGTATGGGGCGGCTGAGGCCCCGTCAACCGCAGGTCTGGAGCCGTTTGGTACCCATGCAAGAGGCCCCCGTCGCGGTGTGCGCCGGGGGCCCGGGACAGCGCGCGCCCGAGGGGCGCGCGGGTTCACCACAAGTAGACGTGGAAGCCCAGGTTCGCGAAGCTGCTGCCGATGGTGCGGAACGAGGTGATCTCGGTCTTCGGCGAACCGTCGTCCTCGATCTTGTTGTAGGCCACGCCGTGTGCAGCGGAGACGCTGAGGTTGTCGGTGACCATCCACTCCACCTCGAGCTCGCCCGAGAACGCCATGGCCGACCACTTAACGGTCGGCGTGCCGCTCTCGTCATCCAGCGATCCCCACTGCATGCCGGGACGGAAGATGAAATTCACCTTGTCGTTCACCTGCTTGATCGAGATCGGGAGCCCGAGGTCGAACGAGAATCCCGTCCACGTCGCCGAGCCCGGATCGATCTTGAGCTGGTTGTAGCCAACGCCGAAGTCCACGCCGACCTTGGGGTTCAACCAGTGACGACCACCGATCGTCGGCGAGGCCTCGACCGAAAGCGGTGTGATCGGCAGGTTCATGAATGGCGAGGTCCCGGTGCGGAACCCGAGGCCGCCCTTGGTGCCCTGAGCAGACGCGGGAGCGGCGAGCAGCAGCGCCAGCGAGGCGAATGCGAGTATTCGCTTCAGCATGTGATCCTCCTTGATCGTGTGGCTTGGCGCGGGGGCGCCAGCCCGTGCGGCATCCTGCCGCTCTCGTCACCGCACGGTCGTGCTGGGACGCCCGAAAGACTAGGGCCGTTCGCAGCGACCAGCAAGCCTTTGCAGCGCACCCACGGCACGCGAGGACCCTTGATGGGATCCCCCTCAGGCTCCGTTCGGCGTGCGCATCAGTGGCCGTGCAACAGGTTCGCCACCGCGAACCGCCCTTCGAGGGGCGCCAGCTCACGGCCGAGCTCGTCGAGTGCCAACTGCAGCCGTTGGTGATGCGTGGCGAGCAGGGCCTCGCGCGTCGCAGCTCCACCATCAGGCAGCACATCGCTCCATTCCGAGTGAACTGACACCGGCTCCGCCACTCGCACGTGCACTGTGCGCGGTGCGGCCGCGACCGGGATCGTGTTGTGCAGCAGGTTTGCGAAGCCGCGAGTCAGCAAGCTCGATCGCGTGCGCTTCAACACCTCGGCCACGCGCTCCTGCGCGAGTCGCGGCCGATCGTAGAGCTCGGGGTCGAAGCCTGCGAGCCGCACAAGCTCCGACAGTCGCCCGCGGTCGCGGCGCACACCGTCGGGGTCGCTCGTGGCCCGCTCGCGCATGGCCTTGCGCAGTTGGAACTGCGCGCGCGTGACGTCGGGGTCGAGCTCGCCGTAACGCTTGACGAACGTGCCGCGCAGCTGGTCGAGTGCGGAAGCCTGCGCGGCGAAGTACCCGCCCAGCGCGCCGAACCGGGGGGCCGCAAGACCGAGCCGCTCGCACTGCCGCGTGAGCAGGTGACGCATGAGCGCGGCAAAGCGCTGCGCGATCTCGAGCCCGCCCCCGGCCGGCAGGTTGAGCCCGCGCTCGAGCCGCGTGATGTCGCGCGCAAGCCCGCGCCGTGCGTCGCCGTGAAACGACAGCCGCCACGCGACAGGCACCAGGTACACGGGGCGCGTCTCGCCGGCCGCGCGCACGCGGCCCGCCGTCTCCCAGGCCATGTCCACCAGCCCCGGCAGCAGCGCCGAGACGCGCTCACCCTGCCAGGTGGCGGTGCCCTCCGGATGCAGCAGCACGCCGTGCCCGCGCCGCGCCCACTCCACCGAGTACGCCTTGCCACCGCCGCCCGGGACGTTGGCGATGAGGTTGTTGGCGAGCCAGAAGGCACGCGCCGCCGGCGACGCGTTCACGATCTCGTAGCTCGCCCAATGCGCCATGAGTGGCGAGCAGACGCGCGAAAGTTCCTTGTCCACCATCCAGTCGGTGAGGAACTCCGGGTGATTGGGGCCCAGGAAGGCGGCCGTGCCGGCGTGCACCGCGCCGCGCAGCCGCGCGGCATCCGCGGCCGGCAGGTCGAATCGGCGGAGCTTCAGCAGCCCGGGCAGGATCGCGTGCCGATTGACGGCACCGAGCAGGTGGATGAACCACGGGCGCGGGGAGGGGTCGCGGTACTCGAGCGGGGAGAAGCCCACGAGCGAACTACGCCCGAACGAGCGGCTTGTACTTGATGCGGTGCGGCTGGTCGGCCTCGGCGCCGAGGCGGTCGTGGCGGTGTTTCTCGTAGTCCTGGTAGTTGCCCTCGAAGAACACCACCTGCGAATCGCCCTCGAACGCCAGGATGTGTGTCGCCACGCGATCCAGGAACCAGCGGTCGTGCGAGATCACCACGGCACAGCCCGCGAACCCCAGCAGGGCGTCCTCGAGCGCTCGCAGCGTGTCCACATCGAGATCGTTCGTGGGCTCGTCCAGCAGCAGCAGGTTGCAGCCACTCTGTAAGAGTTTGCCCAACTGCAGCCGGTTGCGCTCGCCGCCCGAGAGCGTGCCCACCTTCTTCTGCTGGTCGGCGCCGCGGAAGTTGAACCACGCGCAGTAGGCGCGCGCATTCACCTCGCGCTTGCCGAGCACCAGGATCTCATTGCCTCCCGAGAGCGTCTCGTACACGGTCTTGTCGGGGTCCAGCGAGTCGCGGCTCTGGTCCACGTACGCAATCTTCACCGTTTCGCCGGTGCGCAGCGTGCCCGAATCCGGCTTCTCCTGGTCCACGAGCATGCGGAACAGCGTGGTCTTGCCGGCACCGTTGGGGCCGATCACGCCGACGATTCCCGCGGGCGGCAGCTTGAACGACAGGTCGTCGATCAGCAGCGTGTCGCCATAGCCCTTGCGCAGGTTCTTGGACTCGATCACCACGTTGCCCAGGCGCGGGCCTGGCGGGATGTGGATCTCGACGGCGTCGAGCTTCTCCTTGCCCTCCTCGGCGAGCATCGCCTCGTAGGCTTGCAGACGCGCCTTGCCCTTCGCCTGCCGTGCGCGCGGGGCCATGCGCACCCACTCGAGTTCGCGATCGAGCGTCTTCTGGCGCGCGGACTCGGTCTTCTCCTCCTGCTGGAGGCGGTTGCGCTTCTGCTCCAACCAGCTCGAGTAGTTGCCCTCCCACGGAATGCCCTCGCCGCGGTCGAGTTCGAGGATCCAGCCGGCGACGTTGTCGAGGAAGTAGCGGTCGTGCGTGACTGCCACGATCGTTCCCTCGTAATCCTTGAGGAAGCGCTCGAGCCACGCCACCGACTCGGCATCCAAGTGGTTGGTGGGCTCATCCAAGAGCAGCAAGTCGGGGCGCGACAGCAACAGCCGGCACAGTGCGACGCGGCGGCGCTCACCACCCGATAGGTTCGTGACCGGAGCTTCGCCGGGCGGGCAGCGCAGCGCGTCCATGGCGATGTCGAGCTGGCGGTCCAGGTCCCACAGGTTCTGGTGGTCCATCTGGTCCTGCACCTTGGCCTGCTCGAGCTGGGAGTCGAGGTCCCAGGCGTCGGCGGCGTCGATGGCTTCCTGCAGCGTGCCCATTTCGGTGAGGAGGGCGTCGAAGTCCGCATCCGGCTCGCCGAGCGCGAGAC
>CAZADU010000812.1:0-6736 GCA_964483945.1 uncultured bacterium | reverse complement strand
GGGACGCGCCAGGTAGATCCACGCTCGCAACCGTCGCGCGAACGAGCCGTCGTCTGCCCGAACGAGTTGCACGGACACGGTCTCGCGGTCGTACACGTTGTGCTGGTCGTCCGGCCCCTTGTAGCCCTCGTACGCGTCGAGCGCGGCCACGGCGGCGTCGGACAGGTCGTAGACCACACCCCACACGGCATCGCCATGAGCCACACCCACGCTCGAAACACCACCACCCCAGTCGTGTGATGTGAGCGGGAACGTGAGCTTGTGGTCGCGCAGTTCGGCCAGCCCCACCACGACGTGGCCGGGGCAGCGACGATCCATCTGCTCGGGGTCGAGGTTGGACCCGTAGGAGAAGTAGAGCATGGGGGTTCTTTCGTGCGGCCGGGAGCGGCCGTGGCGGTTGCGGAACCGGAGCGCGAGCCGAGCGATTGTGCGCCAAAAACGCCAAGAGCGCCGGGCTCGCGAACTTCGCGGCAACAACCGCACCGAGCATAGCCGATTGGCGGGGCGGCTTGGCCCCACACTATATTCCCTCGTCCCTCGTGCGAATGCCGGCGCCACACCGGCCCCCCCTTCCCCACCCCCGGAGTCCGCATGCCCGTCGACATCCTCGCGTTCGGTCCCCACCCCGACGACGCCGAGATCGGCTGCGGCGGCCTGCTGCGCAAGCTCAAGGAGCGCGGCCGCACCACCGGCATCATCGACATGACTTCGGGTGACATGGGCTGGGGTACGCCCGAGCAGCGCGCCGAGGAGGGCCGCAAGGCCGCCGCGATCCTCAAGCTCGACGTGCGCGAGTGCCTCGACCTGGGGGATTGCCGCGTCGAGGACACGTTCGAGAACCGTTGCAAGGTCGCCGGTGTGATCCGCCGGCACCGGCCGCAGATCATCCTGTCGCCCTACTACGACCTGCCCATCGGGCGCGGCCTCGGCCACAACGACCACTACAAGACGGGCGAACTCGTCTCGAACGCGTTCAACCTGGCGCACCTTGCCAAGGCGCCGTGCGAGGGCGAGCCGTTCCAGGCGCTGGCGATCTTCTACTACTTCATCCCGCCCGGGACGCGCCCGACGTTCATCGTGGACATCTCGGAACACGCCAAAGACTGGCTGGACGCGATCGATTGCCACCAGTCGCAGTTCTATCACCCCGACCGGCAGCGCCCTGCGCACCTGCCGCATCCGCGCGAGGCGTTCGAGTCGAACGCGCGCTATTGGGGCTGGCAGGTGGGCGTGAAGTACGCGCACGCGTTCCTCGCGGTCTCCCCGCTCAAGGTGGACGATCCGTTCGCGCTGGTCGAGACGGTGACGCCTCGCCCATGAGTCGCGTGCAAGCGACGTCGCGTCGGGCCGCGACCCGGTGGTGGGCGGCGAGCCTGCTGGCTGCCCTGCTGGCTGCCGGGTCCGGCTGCGCGGCTGGAAGGAAGGCGGCCAAGCCCCCCGCCGATCCGGCCGCCGCACTCACGGCCGAGCACGCCGGCCTGTTGCGGCGCCACCGGCCCGACCTCGCCGAGCGCTGGACCAAGCCGAGCCCCGAGGACGTGCGCTTCGAGCCACTGAGCGTCACCACGACCGCCGGCCACGAGCAAACGCTGCGCGGGCTGCTCCAACGCGCCCGCGCGCTGCCCACCACGCCGGAGGCGGACTCGCTGCGCTCGCGACTGGCGCTCGAACTGGAGCAGACCGCACCGGGTGGGGCGCTCCACACCGACGCGCTGCTGTGGCTCGGCATCGTCGAGGCGGCGGCGCGCGCTCCGTTCGCCTACGACAGCACGGCCGGTTGCCGCGAGGTGGACCGCGCCGTGGAGCAACTGCAGCGCATCCCCGAAGCCCTCCGCGGCGCGGCCGTGATCATGAGCGGCGCGCCCCCCCCGGACCCGGTCGCGTTCGAAGCCGGGCTGACGCGGGCGGAACAGGTGTTCCGTCACGACCTGCCGAGCCGGACCAAAGCTTGCAGGGAGGGCCGGCTGCTTGCCGAGTTCGTCGAGGCGGATACGCTCGCCGCGGCGTCCCTTGCGGGTTTTCGACGCCTTTTGCAATCCGGACCCTGAGCGCACACGGCTTTTCGCGCTGCAGGATGCAACGGGTATTGACCCGGGTTGCATTGAGCCCCTAACCTTTAACGAATACACCTGCCGATACCATGGATGGTCTCGGATCCGGCCTGCTATGGGCCTGGTAATGGAGGATTTCCCATGCGTTTCCGTGCGCCGCGCGTAGCCCCCACGCTCGCGCTGCTCGTCGCCCTGGCCACGACGGCCGAGGCGGCTCCCAGCCCGCAGACTGCCGCCGGCCCCGTCACGCTCGCCGCACGCACGTCGGCTGCTCCCGCCGCCGCGTCTCGCCGCCGCCGTGCCCGCCGCCGGTTGCCGCCCGACGGGGTGTTCGCGCGTAACGCCATCCTGCTGGACCCGACCACGGGCGAGGTGCTGTTCGAGAAAAACTCGTCGCGCTCGGTGCCCATCGCCAGTCTCACCAAGCTCATGACCGCGATGGTGTTCCTCGAGCAGCAGCCCGACCTGGACCGCAGCGTTTTGGTCACACTCGACGACATCCGCGGTGCCGGCCATACGCAGCTGCGCAGCCGCGAGGCCGTGCAGTTGGGCGAGTTGCTGCGCATGAGCCTGATGAGCTCGGACAACTGTGCGACGCGCGTGATCACGCGCGAGTCGGGGCTGCCGCTCGATGAGTTCATCGCGCGCATGAACCGCAAGGCCGTCGAGTTGGGGCTCACCGGTACGCGGTTCGCCGAGGTCACCGGCCTCGACGAGCGCAACGTGTCCACGGCCTCGGACGTGGCGCGCATGCTGCACGCGGCCGCGCACGAGCCGTTGATCGCCGAGATCACGACCACGCGCTCGTACCAGTTCCGTACGGCGCGGCGCTATCACAGCGTGGGCAACACCAACCGCCTGCTCTACGGCCGCTACGAGATCAAGGGTGGCAAGACCGGCTTCATCCAGGAAGCTGGCTACTGCTTCGCCACCTGGGTGCACTCCCAGGGCCGCGATCTCATCGCGGTCGTGCTCGGCGCGCCCACGAATGCCACGCGCTTCGCCGACACGGTGCGCCTGTTGCAGAAGGTGCAGCAGCCCGCGGCGACGAACTCGCAGCTGTAACAGCCGCGCCGGGCGTGTCATTCGCGCCCGGCACCGTGCGCGGGTAGCTTCGAGCGCGTGACCGCCCCACGCCCCCCCTCAAGCCCTTTCGGCCCCGCCGTGCTGGCCGGATTCGTCACCGGCCTGGCGGGCGGACTGTTCGGCGTGGGCGGCGGCATCGTCCTGGTGCCCATGCTCACCGCGTTCTTCGCGCTCACGCAGCACCAGGCGCACGGCACTTCGCTCGGCGCCATCGGTGCGACCGCAGTGGCGGGGTTGGTGGTCTACGGCCTCAATGGCAACGTGGCCTGGTTGCCGGCCGGCGTGCTCGCGCTGGCCAGCCTGCCGGCCGCCAAGCTCGGCGCCAAGCTCGCGGCACGCACGAGCCGCAAGCGACTGATGCTCGCGTTCGCGGTGTTCGTCGTGCTGGTGGCCGCCCGCATCCTGTGGCGAGCGCCCGCCGGCTCGGCCGAGCATGCGCTCACGGGCCTCACGGGGCTGGCAGCCGCGCTCGGGGTGGGAGCCTCCGTGGGACTGCTCTCGGGTTTCATGGGCGTGGGTGGCGGCGTAATCGCGGTACCGGCGCTGACGCTGCTGTTCGGGATGAGCCAGCAGATGGCGCAGGGGACGAGCCTCGCCCTGATCCTCGTGACCGCCCCGTTCGGTGCGCTGGAACACCACCGCCAGGGTCATGTGGCCACCCGGCTGCTGCCCGGGCTCACACTCGGAGCGCTGCTGGGCGCGCCGCTGGCGTCGATTGCGGCGCAAGGACTTCACCAAGAAAGCCTGGCCCGCGGCTTCGCCGTGTTCCTGCTCGCGAACGCCGCGCGCATGATCTGGGTGGCGTTGCGCGCCTCGCGCGCCGGCTGACGCCTCGGGTACCGGCTGCCGGTGAAGGTGTCACTGTCGAGAGGTTACAACCACGAAACAAAGGCGTTTTGCACGAAGAAGTGCTTGCTCCTGCGGGAAATTTGCCGCATCTTCGACGTGTTCCGCACCCATTCGTGCCTTTCCCCGGATTCCCGGCTGGCGAGGTGCGTAGGTACGGCCTCGGAGTATCGCATCAGCTCCCCCCCGACGGGGACGCACCACGCTCACGCAGCTGAAAGGGGTTCCAGGATGAGGCGTATCGTTACCACGTTCGCGCTGCTCGCGGTCTGTGCGGCGCCGGCTTTCGCGGCGAATCAGGTCCGTATCTCGCAGGTCTATGGCGGCGGCGGCGGCACCTCGTCGCTGAACACGTATAACGTGGACTTCGTCGAGATCTACAACGATGGCATCACGCCGGTGAGCCTCGCGGGCTGGGCGCTCGAGTACGGCTCTGCGACGGGCAACTGGGGCAGCTCGGCGACGAACCAGTTCGTCTTCCCGGGCGGCGTCGCGATCCAGCCGTGCCAGTATATCCTGATCCAACTCGGCACCGCGGGCACGGGTGGCGGACCGCTGCCGGTCCCGGCAGACTTCTTCGGCACGCTGACGCTCAGCGCGTCGTCGGGCAAGGTTGCGTTGTTCAGCGCGCTCAATGCGAACCTCGCCTGCGGCTCCGAACTCGGTGGCACGCTGGTGGACAAGGTGTCGTACGGCACGGGCAACTGCCCCGAAGTCACCAACGTCGGCACGCTGTCGGGCTCGCAGGGCGGGGCGCGCAATGCCGCCGGCGCCACGGACACCGACAACAACCTGAACGATTTCACGATCGTCGCGAACCCGGTGCCGCGCAACAGCGCGTCGTTCAACCCGGCGTGCCTCGTGACGCCGACCCGGTCCAGCACGTGGGGCCAGGTGAAGTCGATTTACCGGTAACACCGCTGCACCGCTTCGCTCGCGCCGAGACCCCGCGACCTCCTGGTCGCGGGGTTTCGCGTTTGAGGGGGGAGTCGTCGGCTGGCGCTGGCGCCGCAGCGCGTCGTCCACGGTCGGTGTCGCGGCCAACCGTAGGGCGCCAGCCGTCGAGCCTCACATGTGGCCAAGCACGAGCAGGCACACACCGCCACCGCCCCGCGCTCATGCCGGGTCCACCCACCCGCGCCCCCGCCGCCGTGCGCTGCCTGCACGCCGGCATTGCACGATGCAATCGGCGTGCGCTGGCCCACTCGGCGCCACGCGAGCAGCAACCGCCGCGTTCGCTGACGCTTGAGCGCCCGCGCCGCACGATCCGTGGCGTTCGCCATGCCCCCCGTACTAACGCGCGTGGCCGCACGGCCTTCGGGTGCTCTCGGCCTGCGGCCGCGATGCGGCAGCCCGCTTGCATGGTGAGTAGTGGGGCCCCTGCGTCCCAGGGCTCACGACGAACCCGCACCGCACACCACGACCGCCACGGAGGGCCCATGGCCCGGCCGGCCCGCACCCGCCCATCGCAAGCCCGCCGCGTGCTGCGCGCCACGTCCGCGCTCGAAGCGCCGCCGCAGCAGCACGAGCCGGCGGCGCCGAGCCCCGTCACACCCCCGGTGCTTCACGGTCCGCTGCCGACCGAGGTGTCACGCCTGGCGCAGCGCGAGATGGACCGGTTGCGCAAGCTGCCCGCGGGCTCGCCCGAGGCCGCGCACGTGCGCGCCTATCTCCAGTGGCTGTGGAACACGCCGTGGCATGCGTCCGCGGGTGAGGACGCCGACTTGCGGCACGTGCAGGCCGAACTCGAGCACGGGCACCTGGGGCTCACCAAGGCCAAGGAACGCATCCTCGAGTATCTCGCGGTGCGGCAGTTGAAGCACGACCTGCCTGGTCCCGCGCTGTGCATCGTGGGACCGCACGGCACCGGCAAGACATCGCTGGGCTCCGAGGTGGCCCGAGCACTCCGCCGTCCGTTCGCGCGCGTGAACGTGTCGGGCACGTCGGACGCCGCCGAACTTGCGGGCGAGCCGCGCACGCTGCCGGGGGCCCAGCCGGGCAAGATCCTGCGTGCCGTGCGCGGCGCGGGTGTGCGCAATCCCGTGCTGCTGATCGACGGCGTGGACCGGCTGGTGGGCGAAGGCGGCCACGGCGTGGCCGAGGTGCTGCTGGAGCTCTTGGACCCCGACAGTGCCGCGCAGTTCACCGACCACTACCTCGGCATCCCCATCGACCTGTCGCACGCCGTCGTCATCATGTGCGCCAACACGCTCGACCAGGTGCCCGAGTCGCTGCAGGAGCGCATCGAGGTCATCGAGGTGCCGGGCTACTCCGAGGACGAGAAGCTCGAGATCGCGCGCCGCTTCCTGGTACCGCGCCAGCTCTCGGAGCACGGGCTCACCACGCGCGACCTCGCCCTCAGCGATGACGCCGTGCGCGCCATCGTGCGCCACTTCACGCTCGAGGCGGGCGTGCGCGCTCTTTCACGCCAAATCGCCACGCTCTGCCGCAGGGTCGCGCGCGTGCGCGCCACGGGCGACCCGCGCCGGCACGAGCCGCAGCCGGAGCAGCTCGAGGAGTATCTGGGCCATCGCGTCTACCAGCCCGAGATGGCCGGCAAGGAAGACGAGGTGGGTGTGGCCATGGGCCTGGCGTGGACGTCGGCCGGCGGAGAGGTGCTGGTGGTGGAAGCCATCAAGATGCCGGGCGCCGGGCGCGTGGTGCTGACGGGCCAGCTGGGCGACGTGATGAAGGAGAGTGTCCAGGCGGCGCACTCGTATGTGCGATCTCGCGCGCGATCGCTCGAGATCCCC
>CAZADU010000811.1:0-3051 GCA_964483945.1 uncultured bacterium | reverse complement strand
GCGCGCCACGCTGCACGCGTTCGTCGCTCGCCACCAGCGCTTCCTGCTCACCACGCATGTCAACCCCGATGGCGACGCCATCGGCAGCGAGGTGGCATTTGCCGAGCTGCTGCGCGCACTGGGCAAGCAGGTGCGCATCCTCAACGACTCGCCCACGCCGCACGCATTCGACTGGCTCACGCACGAGTGGCCGGTCGAGGTCTACCGCGAGGACCTGGCCGAGAAGCGTTTCGCCGAGGCCGACGCGCTGGTGGTACTGGACACCGGCAACCGCCAGCGCATCGGGAGGCTGGCGTCGCACCTCGACCGTCACGCCATCGCCATCGCCGTGGTGGACCATCATGTCACGCACGACGGGTTCGGGCAGGTCAACGTCATCGAGCCCGCGTGCGCGGCCACGGCCGTGCTCGTCTACGAGCTCATGCAGGAAGCGGGCGTGAAGCTGGACGCGCTCTCGGCCGACGCACTGTACGTGGGACTCGCCACCGACACCGGGCACTTCCGCTACTCCAATACCGACGCGCGCGCGCTGCGCATGGCGGCCGACCTCGTGGACGCCGGCGTGGACGTGACCGCGGTCAGCGCGAAGGTGCACCAGAGCGCTCCCGCGGGCCGGCTGCGCTTCTTCGGCGAAGCGCTCGCCGCACTCGAGGTGCGACACGCCGGCCAGCTCGTCGTGGTCGAAGTGGCTCCCGAGCAGTTCGCCCGACACGGGCTGGTGGGTGCTGACACCGAGGGCCTCGTGGACCTGCCGCGCACGATCGAGGGTGTCGAGGCCGTCGCGTTGTTCAGCGAGGTGGAGCCCGGCAAGGTGAAGGTGAGCCTGCGTTCGACCGGGCGCGTGAGCATCGACGGCGTGTGTTCTCGCCTGGGCGGCGGCGGGCACCCGCACGCGGCCGGCGTGCAGATGCGAGGAACGCGCGAACAGGCCAAGGAGAAAGTCCTGCCCGAACTCGAGCGCCTGATCTCGGAGCTTCCGCCGGCACCGCGTATCGTGGCGCCGACCGGAGGTGTTGGCGCTCCGCGCGCGGTTGGCGGCGGCGGCGCCCCACGCGCCGCCGGGAGCATCGGCGCCCCGCGCGCCGCCGGAGGAGAAGAGGTCCAGGCATGACGGGTGCTACCGCGGTCACCGTGAGCGCCAGCGGTCTGACGCATCGCTACGGGCGGCGCGTCACGGGAGTGGACCGGCTCGAGTTCTCTTTTGCCGGTCCGGGCGTGGTGGCGGTGACCGGCGCGAATGGCAGCGGCAAGAGCACGCTGCTGCGCATACTTGCCGGGCTGCTTCGTCCAAGCACCGGTGAGGTGCAACTGAGCGTGCACGGGCACGACGTGCCGCGCGCGCAGCGACGCACGCACGTGGGGCTCGCCACGCCGGAACTGGCCTTCTACGAGGAATTCACGGGTGTGGAGAACCTCGAGTTCTCGGCCCGGGCTCGCGGGTTGGACGCACCGCACGACGCCGCGGTTCGCGCGCTGTCACAGGTCGGGCTCGCCTTGCGCGGTGCCGATCGCGTGGCCGAATACTCGAGCGGGATGAAGCAGCGCCTGCGGCTGGCATTCGCCGTGCTCCACGCACCGCCGCTCCTGCTGCTCGACGAGCCCGGCACTCACCTCGATGACGAGGGCCGCGACACCGTCCGCGAGGTCGTCCGCGCGCAGAGCACGCGCGGCCTCGTACTGCTCGCCACCAACGACCCTCAGGAGGTCCAGCTTGCCGAACAACGCCTCGAGCTCAGTGCTCGCGGTCTGGGCGATCCTGCGTAAGGAGTGCCGCAGCGAATGGCGCACGCGCTTCGGCCTCAATGCGGCATTGCTGTTCGCGGTGACCAGCCTGACGGCGGTGACGTTCGCGGTGGGCCCGCTGTCCGACCGGCCCGACGTGCTGGCGGCACTGCTGTGGATCACACTGTTGTTCGCCGCGCTGTCCTCGATGAGCCACGCGTTCGTACGCGAGTCCGAAGGGCGCACCATGCTGCTGCTTCGTTTGGTGGCCTCGCCGACCCAGATCGCGCTCGGCAAGCTGCTGTTCAACCTGCTGTTCCTGGGCGTGGTGCTCGCCGTCACGGTGCCGTTGTTCCTCGTGCTCACGACCGCGCCGCCCGTTCGCTGGGGGCCGTTCGCGCTGGTGCTCAGCCTGGGCGCGGTCGCACTCGCAGCATCGAGCACCTTGGTCGGTGCGATCATCGCGCAGTCGCGCAGCCGGGGCGCGCTATTCGCGGGCGTGTCGCTGCCACTGCTGCTGCCGGTGCTCGCTGCGGGTGTGTCCGGCACGCGCGCTCAGTGGGACGGACTGCCCGTGGGTCCGGATGCACGATTGCTCGGGGCCTACGCGGTGGCGCTGCTCGGCGCCAGCCTGTTACTCTACGACCATCTCTGGGAGGACTGAACCGGGGCGGGCGCGGCCGCCGCGCCGGCATCCCGGGCTGATCAAGATGATCTGGCGATGGGGCATCTTCGTGTGGATCGCGGTCACGATGACCGGGTCCCTGTTGTGGGCACCTCTGGTCCCCGTGCTGGGTGAGACCACGAGAGTGCTCTATTTCCACATCCCCGCGGCCTGGGTCACGGTCCTGGCACTCGGCTGGTCCATGGTCCACAGCGCGCTCTACCTGTGGAAGCGCGACCTGCGCCATGACGACCACGCCGCCGCCGCGGCCGAGCTGGGGCTGCTGTTCTGTATCGGCGCCACCTTGTCGGGCTCGCTGTGGGCCAAGGCGATGTGGGGCTCCTACTGGAACTGGGACCCGCGTGAGACCAGTATCTTCTTCATCCTGCTGCTCTACGGCGCGTATCTCGCGCTTCGGGGCAGCATCGAAGGAGAGGAGAAGCGGGCGCGGTTGTCCGCCGTGTACTCCATCGCAGCATTCGTCGCCGTGCCGCCGCTCATCTTCGTCGTTCCCCGCATCTATTCCACGCTGCACCCCGATCCCATCATCAACTCCACCGGCAAGGTCGACATGGACCCCATGATCCGCACGGGGTTCCTGTTCATGCTCGCCGGGTTCACGTTCCTCTATGTCTGGCTGCAGATGCTGCGCGTGCGCGTGTCCC
>CAZADU010000810.1:0-7296 GCA_964483945.1 uncultured bacterium | reverse complement strand
GCCGCAGCATGTCGAACGCGTCCATGCGCAGGAACTCCACCTGCGCGGCCAGTCCGTTACGCGCCACGTTGTCACGCGCGAGCGTGAGCGCGGGCTCGCTCGAGTCCACGGCCAGCACGCTCTGGGCCCCGCCGCGGGCCAAGTGCATGGCCCATTCGCCCTGGTAGCAGAACAAGTCGAGGGCGGTTCTTCCTTTCGCGCGGGCCTCGGCGCGCTTGCGGTTCTCGCGCTGGTCCAGGAACAGCCCGGTCTTCTGCCCGTGCACCAAGTCGGCCTCGAGTGCGAATCCGCCGACGCTCACGGCCACGCGCTCGGGCACTTCACCCCACCACACCTCGCGGCGCTGGTCGAGCCCTTCGAGCGTGCGCAGCGGCGAATCCGCCACCAGCACGGCCCCCTTGGGCGCGAACACTTCCTGGAGTGCCGCCTGGAGCTCGGCGAGGCGCTTCTCCATACCCAGCGTGAGCACCTGCACCGAGAGCACGTCGCCGTAGCGGTCCACGACGAGACCCGGAAGCTGGTCCGACTCGCCGTAGACCAGCCGTACCGTGGGCTCGCCCGGGTAGACCGAGTCGCGCAGGCGCTTGGCACGCTCCAGGCGCTTCACGAAGAACGCGGTGTCCACCTCGTCGCGGCCGCGGGTGAGCAGCCGAGCGCAGATCAGGCTGTGGCGATTGACGTACGCCTGCCCGAGAAACGCCCCGCGGTGGTCCATGACGTCCACAAGGCCGCCGTCCTCGACGCCCCCCTCCCACGTGTCCACCTCGTTGGAGAAGATCCACGGGTGACCGCCTCGCACGCGGCGGTCCTCGCCCTTTCGCAACACCAGCCGCGCGGTCCCGGTGGCCGACTTCATCGCTGGCTCTTCAACATGTGGCCGATCATGCGGTAGGTCATGCGCGCAGCGAGGAAGTCGCTGGCGACGCTGCCCGGTAGTGGGGCCAGTTCGACCACGTCGAAGCCAACAATGCGCTTCTTCGCGGCCACCGCACCGATCAGGTCACTGGCTTCGAACCAGTCGAGGCCGCCGGGCTCGGGCGTACCCGTGCCCGGCAGGTAAGCCGGGTCCAGCCCGTCCAGGTCGAACGTGACGAACACGTCGTCGGTGAGAGCGTCCAAGATGGGCTTCCAGTCGCCGTCGAGCTGCCGGAACGCCCGCGTGCTCCAGATCGGGGCGGGCTTTTCTCGCAGGTGGCCGGCCTCCTCCTCCGACATCGAGCGGATGCCGACCGACGCGGCCGGGCAGATCTCGCGTATGCGGCGCATGACGCAGGCGTGCGAGTCAGGCGAATCCAAGTAGGTGTCGCGCATATCGGCGTGCGCGTCCAACTGAAGCACCGAGAGCTTGGGGTACCGCTTGAGCGCCGAGCGCACCGCACCCGCGGTGATGCTGTGCTCACCGCCCAGCATCACCGGCAGCTTGCCGGCGTCGAACATCCAGTCGAACGCCTGCTCCACCCGCCGCACCATCTCGCCCGGGCCCAGGGCGGTGGGCTCCAACTCGGGCAGCGTGTGGATCCCGGCATGGTAGGTGGCTCCCAGTTCGTCGTCCCACACTTCCATGTTGCGCGAGGCGGCGAGGATCGCCGTCGGGCCCCAGCGCGTGCCGCCCTGATACGACGTGCTGAAGTCGTAGGGCACGGGCAGCACCGCCACGCGGCTCGACTCGAACGACGAGAACTCGGCGTCGAGGCCGGCGAAGTTGATGGGCAGGCCCCAGCTGGGCGTGGTCGTGCTCATGCGGCGGGACTCCTTGGGAAGTACGTGCGTCGAAGGGCAGCGCAGATTGCAGCCCCCGCCCCGAAAGCACAAGGCCCCGGCCGACTGGCCGGGGCCCGTGAGGTGGAGCTCGGATCTTCGAAGCGGCTCAGGCCGTCCTGGCAGCCGGTCGGGCGACCCGGCGGCGCTGGGTGCGGACTTCGGCCGCTGCACCCGTGACGTCCTTCGGGAACTCGGTACCGCGGTCGAGCACGTTGCACTCGACTTTGGTCATCCCGAACATCCGCTTGAAGTAATCCGCGGCGAACTCGGTGTCGAACGCCTTGCAGCTGAAGATATCCACCGACACGTAGTTCTTGTCGGGGAACGTGTGGATGCTGATGTGACTCTCGGCGATCAGGACGAAACCCGACAGGCCCCAATCTTCGGGCTTCAGGCCGCTGTACTTGAACACGTAGGGCGGCATGATCTTGGTCATGCCGATGCGTGCGGGAAGCTCTTCCAGGATCCGATAGATGAGGTTCAGATCCGTCAACTTCTCACGGTCGCACCCGTACCCATCCAGCATGAGGTGAGGCCCGAATCCGGTCATCTCGTCAGCCACCTCCAGTGGTCCCGCGCCGCGCGCGGAGTCGTGATTGGATCGCCATCGCCTTCGACACACCACTACCTCTCCGAGTCGTCTCCGAACTCATCGAAGTCGTCATCTTTCACCTGCAACTCGTCGCCCTCGACAAAATCATCGTCGAACTCGTCGTCGTCATCGCTGAACTCGTCCTCGTCGAGGTCGTCCTCTTCGAACTCCTCGTCGTCTTCGATCTCGTCGGCTTCGAGCGCTTCGACTTCCTCTCCGCCGAAGACGTCGAACTCTTCGTCCTCGCCGCCCTTCTTGCGCTTCATGAGTACCCTCTCGAGCTGGTGCACGACCACTTCATGGCTCGCGCGCCACACCTTGGATGCGCGATGTGCTTCAGCGCTTCGCGCTGCCTCACCCGCACGCCTCCGTCCGAAAGCACGCGCAGTATACGGACCGCCCCCCGGCGGTCAATGGAAAATACACACCGCCCGGGAGCGCGCCCAAAGCGGGCCTCCGTGGGCTCCAGCCGGGCCCGGGCGGCCGTGGCGGCGAGGCGCGTGCAGCGCGCTCCCGCCGGGCTTCCGCGCTCGCTCGGCGGAGGCTCGCTCACGCCCCCGGCGACTCGCCTCCACGGGCGGCTGGACGAGCTTGCTGAAAAGACTTCGCGCCGACTCCCGGCGTTCGCGCAAGGCGCCGCGGGAGCGCTCCCGGGCGGTGCGCGCCAGCCAGGGCGGCGCGTGGAAGGGAATGGCGGGGTTGACGGGACTCGAACCCGCGACCTCCTGCGTGACAGGCAGGCGTTCTAACCAACTGAACTACAACCCCGCACCCGGCACTCCGCGCCGTAAGGCAGCTGGAACGCCAAGGGACGCGGGACAATAACGACCGCCCCCGGGGGTGTCAACGCGACACGCGCGAGCGCTACTCCCTTCGGCGCATGCGCTCCGGTCCGCCCGTCCCATGGAGAAGTGCGCGTGAGCCGGCGCATTCTCCTGCTTGGCCCCGCGAGGAAGACCGGGACCGGCTGTCCACGGGTCGGAGAGGCCGCCTGAACTGCACGGAAGCGGTGCCGGGTCGCGAGCACGGCAGCTCGCGAACGGGCGGGCGCCTCAACGGCTCCTCCCCATGTACGCGGGCTATCGCAGCCCGTGTAAGCGAGGTCGTCATGACTGGTCTTGCTCTCCGCCTTGGCGCGGCCAGAAAAGCCGCTCGCACACTCGGCGCGCTAGCGCTGATGGTGCTGTTCTCACTGGCTGCCGCATTGCCGGCATCCGCGAAGGTCGTGGTGGTACCACCTGCGGCTCCGGTGCCTCTCGATCCGCTGCTGCTGCCGAAGTACGTCGAGCCCATGCCCATGCCGTTGCGCGTGCCCGCCACGGCGACGACGCCGGCCTCCCCGCTCGAACTCACGATGAACGAGTTCCAACAGCAGCTGCTCCCCCGCACCTTCTACACAGCGCTCGCGGCGCCTTTCAACGCCGGCACGTTCCTGTGGTGCTACAAGGCCGCCGGCTGGCCGCAGACGTTCCCCGGCCCGACGCTCGAAGCGAGAGTCGGAATTCCCACGTCGATCAAGTACGTGAACAACCTGGTGGGCCCCGGTGGCGATCCCCTGGTGCTCCAGGGCCTCATCGCTGTGGACCAGACGATCCATTGGGCAGACCCGCTCAACCAGCACGCGAGCAAGCCGATGACGCCGTACGTCGGGCCGGTGCCGGCGGTGGTGCACCTGCATGGCGGCGAGGTGCCGTCGGCGTTCGACGGCGGCCCCGACGCGTGGTGGACGCCCGGCCAGGCCCAGAAGGGCCCCGGCTTCGTGACCGACACCTATACGTACCCGAACGAGCAGGAAGCCACGACGCTCTGGTACCACGACCATGCGCTGGGTGCGACGCGCCTCAACGTGTACGCGGGCCTCGCGGGCTTCTACCTCCTGCGCGACCCCGGCAAGGAACCGTCGAACCTGCCCGGCGGCGCGCAGGACCCGGCGGTCGACCGGTACGGGAATCCGTACGAGCGCGAGATCGTGATCCAGGACCGTATGTTCGACACCAACGGTCAGCTCTACTGGCCGAGCGTGGGCATCAATCCGACGATCCACCCGTTCTGGATCCCGGAGTTCTTCGGCGACGTCATGATGGTGAACGGCAAGACCTGGCCGTACCTGCAGGTCGAGCCGCGCCGCTATCGCTTTCGCCTGCTGAACGGCTCGAACGCGCGCTTCTACGACCTGAAGCTCACGGACAACGCGGGCGTGTCCGGCCCGGGGTTCTGGCAGATCGGCTCGGACGGCGGCCTGCTCAACTTCCCCGTGCTTCTGCAAGATCCCGCGAAGCCGAACGCGCAGCGACTGCTCATGGCACCCGGTGAGCGATTCGACGTCATCGTGGACTTCACGGCCCATGCCGGCCGCACGTTCACGCTGAAGAACTCCGCCAAGGGCCCGTATCCCAACGGCGCCGCGGCGGATCCCAAGACGACAGGCGTCGTCATGCAGTTCCGCGTCGGCACTCAGGTGACGGGCCGTGACCGGAGCCTCGCGCCCAAGGCGACCACGTCGCTGCGCACCGCGCCCATCGAGCGCCCCGTGGCCAACGCCACCCCGCGCGCGCTCACGCTCAATGAGGCCATGGGCCCCGGCGGCCCGGTCGAGGTGTTCGTCAACAACACCATGTGGAACATGGCCACCACCGAGATGCCGGTGATCGGCTCGACCGAGCAGTGGGAGATCATCAACCTCACCGCCGACACTCACCCGATCCACTTGCACCTGGTGCAGTTCCAGATCGTGAACCGCCAGGCGTTCAATGCGACTCAGTACAACAAGGTCTACGGGATGCCCATGGTCGGCATGGGGCCACCGCTGCCCTACGACGTGGCGGATGCGGCAACGGGCAACAAGCTCGGGGGCAACCCCGACGTGACGCCGTACCTCAAGGGCAAGCCTCGGCTGCCCGACCCGAACGAGACCGGCTGGAAGGACACGTTCCGCATGAACCCCGGTGAGGTCACGCGCGTTCTCGTGCGTGTCGCGCCGCAGGATGCGAACGCGCGGGCGGGCGGGCCCGTCGCAGCGGGAATGAACCTGTTCCCGTTCGATCCGACCGCCGGCCTCGGTAGCACGGACGAGTTCGGCTTCCCCGGGGGTCCCGGCTACGTCTGGCACTGCCACATCGTGGACCACGAGGACAACGAGATGATGCGGCGCATGACCATCGCTTGTGCGCCGTCGGCCCCGCTCGCCGCCATGGCGACGGCCCCCGAGGCCGAGGCATCGCTCGTCGCCACGCCCGCGCAGGTCGCTCTGGCGCCGGCGCGTCCGAACCCCTCCGCTGGTGACGTGCGCATCAGCTGGTCGCTGCCGAAGGCGAGCCCGCTGGAGTTGACGGTGTACGACCTCGCGGGCCGCGAAGTCGTGCAACTCGCGAACGGAACGTACGCCGCAGGCGAGCACTCGCTGGAGTGGACCGGTGCAGACGCCGGTGGCCGCATGCTGCCGACCGGCACGTATCTCTATCGCCTGCGCACGTCGAGCGTGAACCTGGTGCGCAAGCTGGTGCTGGTTCGATAAGCCCGCCGCTCCGGCGCCTGGGAGAGCGCCGTGGAGCGAACAGAGCCCCGCCCACGTGAATGGGCGGGGCTTCTGTCAATCGAGTGCTCGGCGCGATTCGCGCCGCTCGGCATTCAGTACAGCCGGGATAGCTTCGCACCCGGGTAGTAGTGCGCGAGGATCGCCTCGCCGCGCACACCTCGCCGTGCCATGCCGAGCGCGCCCGTCTGGCACAGGCCCACGCCGTGGCCCGAGCCGGCGCCGCTCGCCACCACGGCCAGTGCGCGGCGCGTGGCCGTGTCGCGGCGTACCGCGATCTTGAACAGGTTCGAGCGCAGGATCGAGTTGGCGTTCGTACCGCGCCGCAGCATCTGGCGCATCGAGTGCGCGTGGATGCGGATCAGCCCGGTGCTCGTCTCCACCTCGAGCCACCACACGCGGCCCGAGCGCGAGCGCTGCGTGACGCGCACGTCCACCACCTCGCCTACGCCGCCCGGCGGCAGTGGCACGCCGAAGACGGGTGCATACTTGGCCAGGTTGGCGGTGAAGTCGCGCAAGGACCACTCCTCGCGCCAGCGGTAGTGCGGCGAGGCGGCACAGTGGTCGGAACCCGCGGGCCCGTCCGGGTGACTCGCGAGGTACTCGTACGGCGGCGTGGGCCAGGCCTCCCATGACTCAGCCGCGATGCCGCCGCAGGTGGAGGAGTAGTTCGCACGGATCGGCGCGCCGCGCCAGAGCCCGACCAGGCCCCCCGTGGTCTCGACGCAGCGTGTGGCGAGTGGACGCTCGGCCTCGCTGGGGCTATAGAACTGGTCCTCGACCGTGGCGAAGAGGTCGAACCCCTCGGCACCTCGGCGCCCCTTGTAGAAGAGCGTGTAGCTCCTCGCCGCGATCGCCTGCGCACGGCCGGCCTCGAGCAGCGAGTCCGAGAGCGCGCCGATCTCGCCCGGCACCACACCCTTGAGATAGGGCTCGAGGGCCATCCGTGTCGCCACGGTGAGCTTGCGACGCGTGTTCATGAACACCTTGAAGCGCCCCCGATAGGTCCCCCCGTTCCAGCGGATGCGGGGCACGCTGCCCGACTCGAGGTCGGCGCTCCCGATCCACAGCGTGTCGCCCGCGCGGAGCATCATGAGCGGCACGGCACGCCGCCGGTCGCGGGGCTGGACGATGACCTGGCTGCCCGAGATGCGCAGCTCCACCGGCCCGCCCGCCATGTGACGGTCACCGCCCCCGACGCCGGTCAGCTCGAACGGCAACTGGCCGCTGAAGCTCACGCGCGTGGTGTCGAGGTCCCATGCGAGTCCGATGTCGAGCACGGGTTCTCCCTGCGGCAACTGCGCCTCGACGATGAGCGGCGGCGCGGAGATCGCCTCGCTCGGCGCGGGAGTCGGCGCGGCCACGGGAGGCGGGGCCGACGCCGGCAGTGGAGCACTCGTGGGTGGCGTCG
>CAZADU010000809.1:0-8009 GCA_964483945.1 uncultured bacterium | reverse complement strand
GGTGCAGTGCGTAGTGGTGGCTGGCCTCGTCCACAAAGCCTCTGATGAACGCGAAGTCCTTCGGTTGGATCGTGAAGCCGAGCGGAGCCGGCGGAGGCTGAAGCAGATTCTCGAAGTACGACGCCCCACAGCTCTGCGGGGCCTCGGCCGCGGGCTCGTCGTCTGCGGGAAGCATCGCCGCCGAGACAAGACTGGTTTGCGACCCGACCACAGCCTGGCAATTGGGCATCAGCGCAGCGACAGGTGCGACACCCGTCAGCGCAGCGTCGCTCCGCGACGTGAGGGTCAGTGGCAGTGACCAGGACGAGTCAGTCGCCATGAGGCTGAGCGAACTCGCCCCGTTCAGGCCCGACCCAACAGCCGTGACCCGCAGCTGGAGCGATTGATGGATGCTGATGGCCCTCAGGACCGTTGGTGCAAAGTTGCCGTCCACGCCACCATTGTACGTCACCTCGTTCGACTCGAGAACGGACATCGAATCGGCTGGGTCAAGGGCGATCACCTTGAACTTGCCCTTGCTCCCACCGACCAGGTCCACGAGATAGTACGCCGTGGTCGCGCTGCCGCTGCCGGCCGAGCAGAAGTGGGCTGTGATCTCGTTGGCGGCGCTGTCCGCCGGTGACGCCGGCAATTCGATCGCGGACACCCTGGCCGTATCCAGCTCGCAGGCCGCGAGCGAGTCGAGCGCGGCGAATCGAACGCCCGAAGAATCCGCGGTCCAGATGAGCTTCCACGCGTCCGGGAGCACCCCCTCCGAGGAATCCGCTCGCACGATGAGCACGGCACGGGAGTCCTCGGCAGCGCTGATGGCCGGAGCCCCATTGCTCCAATAGAGCTGGATGGCCTGAGACAACTGAGGCGTCCCCACCTGCAGAATCAGGATCAGGACGATCAGGAAGCTGAAGCTTGGTCGGAGTCGTGGTGACGATCTCATGAGTGTTCCGTCCCACACGAAGTGGGCATTGAGACTTCGAGTATCACGGGAGTGAACCGAATGATCGGCGCGCTTCGCCGAGCGTCCAGTTGCTCACGGCGCCGCGCAGGCGATGCGGTGCTGGGTGAATCATTGCGGCGCGGCGGCCCCAGCTAAGCGGGCAGCGCTTGAATGCCCTTTGGCTCAACGGCCCCCCCGTGCGGTCGCTCGCACGCCTCGAGCCCACGCTCGAATCGAGCGATCAGCTGGTGGGCACGACAGCAAGTCGTACCTAATGAAGAGTAGGTGCGTGCCCCGCCCCTGTCGCTGGACCAATCGGCGTATCGGGCATGGTCCCTTGGGCCTAGCCACAGCCCTCGCGGCTCGAGTCGAAGCCACCGATCGAGTCTCACGCGGCGACGGTTCGTTGCGCCTCGCCGAGGTCCAGGCGACGTCGGCGGAACCGCGGTCCAAGGGTCACCGGGTTGTGTGGGTAACCCCTTGGAAACACTCGCAGTCTGGAGCCCTCGAGCCGCAGGCTGGTAACAGGCAAAGGAACGGTGCGGGTTCGGGGCCGCTACCGGCGCGAGGACGGGACCGGTCGGGGTCGTCGACGCGGGCGCGGCTGCCGGTCGGTGACCGGCGTTGCGGCCCTGGTGGGCGGTCCGCTGGCCCCGCCCCCGATGCCCGCGCCGGGGCGCGTGAACAGGGCGCGCCTGCGGGGTGTCGCGCGACGCTCAAGCGGCTGCGACAAGGCTCCGATACCTCATGCGTGATCCCCGCACCCTCGCGCATCCCACCTCCCGACGTCGTCCCGCTCACGGACGTGCTGGCGTCGTTGTCGTTCGCGCTGGACCTCACCGAGGGCCAGCCCATGGGACACTCGCTGCGCACCTGCCTGATCAGCATGGAGCTGGCCGAGCGGTTGGACCTGCCGCTGCAGGCGCGGCGCGACCTCTACTACGCCGCGATCCTCAAGGACGCCGGCTGCTCGAGTAACGCCGCGGCGGTGTTCGAGATGTTCGGCGGCGACGAGATCGCGGCCAAACGCGCGCGCATGCGCACCGACTGGTCGAGCGACTTGCGTGCCGCGATGTTCGCGCTGGAGCACGCCGCGCCCGGCGCGTCGTGGTTCGAACGCGCCAAGCGCGTGGCCTCGCTCGCCCGACTCGGCTCCAAGGCAGCCTCGCAGTTGGTGCAGGTGCGCTGTGACCGAGGTGCCGAGGTGGTGATGCAACTCGGGTTCGGCCGCGGGGCCTCCGATGCTGTGCGTGCGCTCGACGAGCACTGGGACGGGCACGGGCACCCGCGCGGACTTCAAGGCGAGCAGATCCCGCTGGTCGCACGCGTGCTGGGGCTCGCACAGGTGCTCGAGGTGTTCGCCGCGGGCAGCGGGCCGGCCTCGGGTCTCGCGCTCGTGCGACACCGGAGTGGTAAGTGGTTCGACCCGACCATGGTGCAGGCGTGTGACGGGATGGAGCCGATGCTCGCGCGCTGGGCGACGCGTTCGACGCACGAGCTGCGCTCCGAGGTGAGCGCGGCCGAGCCGGGGCACGCCGCACTGCTCGCCGGCGGCACGACCCTGCGCCGGCTGGGGGTGGTGTTCGCAGACATCGTGGACGCCAAGTCGCCGTACACGGGTACGCATTCGCGGCGCGTGGCCGAAGTGGCCGCGGGCGTGGCCCGCACGCTCGGCTGGAGTCGCGAGTTGGTCGAGGAAACGCACACCGCCGCACTGCTGCACGATCTCGGCAAGCTGTCGGTCCCCAACAGCATCCTCGACAAGCCCGGTGCGCTGGATCCCGCCGAGTGGGAGATCATGCGCATGCACGCGCTCTACACCGAGCGCATCCTGGAGCATGTTCGGGGCTATGAGTGGTTCGCGTTCGCCAGTGCCGCGCACCACGAGCGCATGGACGGCTCCGGCTACTGCCGCGGCATCGGGGCTGCACAGCTGCCCGAGCTGTCACGCGTGCTGGCAGTGGCCGACATGTACGACGCGCTCTCGACGCCGCGACCGTACCGGCACGCTCTGGAACCCGCCGAGGTGTTCGCGATCCTCGACCGAGACGGCGGCACCGCGCTGTGCGAGAGCTGCCTCGACGCGCTCAAGTCGTGGGCGGGCGAGTGCGGGGGCGAAGCCGAACCGGTGCAGCGCGCCGCCTGAGGCTCGCTGCACCCCTGCCTCAGCGGACGAACAGCACCGCGAGGCCATACGAGACCGCGGCCAGCACCAGCCACTGCGCTGTCCCCGCCGCGATTGGCGCCCAGCCAGCGCGACCCAGGTCGGCGAAGCTGGTCTGCAATCCCACGCCGGCCATGCCTACGCACAGCAGCCACAGGTCGGCGCGCTGGAGCTGCTTCACCAGCGCGGGATCCAGCAGTCCGGTGCTGTTGATCGCGGCGAACGCGACGAACAGCACGAGGAACCACGGCACCAGCGGGACGTTGGGACGTGCGCCGGTCTGATTCGGAGTTGCTCCGGCCTCCGGCCGGCCGGTCGTTGCGCTCGCGCTCGCAGTCGCCGAGCGCCGCACCTGCCAGGCGAGGTAGAACACGACCGGTGCCAGCAGCGTGATGCGCGCCAGCTTCACCACGGTGGCGATGCTCGTCGCTTCCTTGCTGTAGCCCGCGCCGGCGGCCACGACCTGCGCCATCTCGTGCAGGCTCGCGCCGTCCCAGAGCCCGTACAGGAAGTCCCCCATGCCCGCCGCACGGCCGATCCATGGGTAGACCACGATGCCGATGGTGCCAAGCAGCGTGATGATGCCGAGCGCGAGGGCGGACTCGCGCTTCTCGGCGTGGACCACCGAGTCGGCGGCCACCACGGCCGACGCACCGCAGATGCCACCGCCCACCGACAGCAACGTGGCGAACTTGCTCGAGAGCCCGAGCCGGCGGCCCACCCACACGCCGAAGACGAGTGCGACGAACGTGCTCACCACCACCACGGCCAGCGCCGGCCCGCCGATGCGCACGATCTCGCCGAGTGACAAGCGAAACCCCAGCCCGGCGACGGCCCAGCGCAGCACCGGCCGCTGGGCCATGCGCACGCCAGCGTCGGCCCACGCGGGCAGCACCATGAACGAGCGCAGTGCCATGCCCAGCAGGATCACCAACAGCAGCGCGGACACGTGCAGCGTGTCCCGCACGAACGGCTGGTCCGCCAACACGAACGCCGCGCTGGCGAGCGCGGCGCTCAGGAACAATCCGGGGAACACCTCGGCGGCGCGCTTCACGCCGTGTAGGTCAGCTCACGGTACCGCCGGACCCAGGCATCGCCGGCGGGCTCGAAGATGTGGCAATGGTCCAACTCGCCGCCGTAGACGTGCAGCGTGACGGTGGGCTGCGTGTCGGCGTTCTCGAGGACGTGATACTCGAACGGTGGGATCAGCGCGCCCGCCTGGCCGATGCCGGCATGGATGACGGACTCTTGCTTGAACTTCACGAGGTCGCGCTCGGGATCGCCGCCCTGGCAGCTGTACGAAGTCACCTGGATGCGCCCCTTGTACACGCACTCCACGCACCAGATGCCGGCGTGGTCGTGGAGCGGCGTGCCCTGGCCGGTGTTCCACACCATGGCGATGACCGTGTAGCGCCCCTCGGGATCGCGATGCACGAGGCGGCGCGCGTAGCGCTCGGGGTTGGGTACCAGGAAGGGCGCGTCGAGGAAGTTGCAACCGGCGGCGAACGTGTCTTCGAGGACCTGCTTTACGCCACGACATCGGCCGGCGTCGTCGCGCGGCGTCATGGCGTCGTCGATGCGGCGGATGAGCTCGCGCACGCGCGGATTGACGAGAGTAGGTGCGATGGTCATGGGGACCTCCTGGGTGGCTTCCAGTCTAGCGGCCCGGGTCGGCGGTTCGCCACTGCGAACTGGGCCGTTGTGAACTGGGCCGCGAACCGCGCCTACGGCAGGAAGAAGAACGCGATGCCCAGCACGACATAGACCGCCAGCAGCATCGCCCCTTCGAGCCAGTTGGACTCGCCGTCCTGCGACACCAGGTTCACCACAGCGATCGAGGCCACCACGGCCAGCACCTCGAACGCGGTGAAGCGCAGGTCCATGGGGCCGTGCGGCATGAAGTACGACGCGAACACCAGCACCGGGGCCACGAACAGCGCGATCTGGATGCTGGAGCCGATGGCGATGTTGAGCGACAGGTCCATGTGGTTCTTCATCGCCACCAGGATGGCCGTGGAGTGCTCGGCGGCATTACCGATGATGGCCACCACGATCACGCCCACGAACACCTCGGTGAGTCCCAGCAGGTGCGAGGCCTCCTCGACCGCGCCCACCAGCATCTCGCTCATCCACGCCACCCCCGCCGTGGCCACGAGCAGCGTCAGCACGGCGCGGCGCACATCCACCTTCTCGTGCTCGTGTTCCTCGGCAGCACCGGTGTACAGGTGTTTGTGGGTCTTGAGCGTGAACCACAGCGACAGCAGGTACGACACGAACAGCACCACGGCGATCTCGAGCGACAGCGTGCGCTCGATGGCCAGCTCGCGGGCGGGCGTGAGCGTGGCACGCGCCACCTCGGCCTCGGCCACGAAGTGGAATGCCGCCGGAACCAGCAATGCGAGTGCGGCCAGCGACAGCAGCGTGGCCGAGGCGGCGGCGGCCGCACGGTCGAACTTCTGTCGCTCGCGCGTGACGCCACCCGCGACCATGGCCGCGCCCAGCACCAGCAGGATGTTGCCGATGATGGAGCCGGTGAGCGAGGCCTTGACCACGTCGTAGAGGCCCTTCTGGAGCGCCACCAGTGCGATGATCATCTCGGCGGCATTGCCGAAGGTGGCGTTCAGCAGGCCGCCGACGCCGGCCCCGAGTCGAGACGCCAGCTTCTCGGTGGCCTCGCCCATGAGCCCGGCGAGCGGGATGATTGCGATGGCACTGCAGATGAACACCGCCAGCGCGCCCCAGTGCATGAACTCTGCGACCGGCGCGATGACGACGAACACGAGCAGCGACTGCATGACGCGCTGCGGTGTGAGCCACGGGGTGGCGATGGGACGGATCTTCGCGCGGGTGGTCATGGCGCGCGAATGTGCCCGACCGGCGCCGCGCGCGCAATGCGCTGCGCGGGCCGGCCGCAGGCACGCGCTCCGGCGAGCGGCTGCGCGCTGCATCCGCCAGTGCCCCGGCACGCGCCGGCCGGGATGCGCACGCTCGGCGCGTCGAGGCGGTTCGCGCTACTCTCGCAGCCGCCGCGTTCCGCCGACGGAGACAGGGAGGTCGCCGTGATCAAGTACATCGGCTCCAAGCGACTGCTCATTCCCCGCATCGTCGCTGCCGTGCTGGGCGAAGCCGAGCCGCCGCGCACGGCACTCGACCTGTTCTCCGGCACGTCGCGCGTGGGGCATGCTCTGAAGCGCGCGGGCGTGAAAGTGCACGCCAACGACCACAACGCCTACGCGCACACCCTCGCGGCCTGTTACGTGGCAGCGGACGCGAAGCGCTGGCAGGAGCCGGCCGAGCGGCTGATCGCCGAACTCGATGCATTGCCCGGTCGCGCCGGCTGGTTCACCGAGACGTACGCCATGAGTTCACGCTACCTGCGCCCCGAGAACGCCGCGCGTGCCGAGGCCATCCGTGCGCGCATCGCCGCGATGTCGCTGCCTCCCGAGCTGGAAGCCATCGCGCTCACGAGCCTGATCGAGGCCTGCGACCGCGTGGACTCGACCGTGGGCCTTCAGATGGCCTACCTGAAGCAGTGGTCGGCGCGCTCGGGCAATCCCCTGCGACTGCGCGTGCCCGAGCTGCTGCCCGGCGAGGGCTCGGCCTCCTGCCTCGAGGCCCTGGAGGCCGCGGGGCGGTTCGAGGCCGACGTGGCCTACCTGGACCCGCCGTACAACCAGCACAGCTACCTCGGCAACTACCACGTCTGGGAGACCCTCGTGCGCGGCGACCAACCCGAGGTCTACGGCGTGGCGTGCAAGCGCGTCGACGTGCGCGAGCGCGGCAGCGCGTTCAACCGCCGCGGCCTCATGGAGCCGGCGTTCGCCGCGGTGCTCGAGCGCGTGCGCGCCCGCCGTCTCGTGGTGTCGTTCAGCGACGAGGGTTTTCTCACACTGCCTCGACTGCGCGAACTGCTGGCCGCGCGCGGCGACGTGCACGAGGTGTCCGTGGACCACCCGCGCTACATCGGCCACCGCCTGGGCGTCTACAACCCGCAGGGCGAGAAGGTCGGCCAGCCCGGCCCGGCGCGGAATCGCGAGCACCTGTTCGTGGTCGAGTGCGCCCGCGCGCTCTCCACGAGCTGAGGCTCGCGGCGCGCCCGTACAGACGACCGAGTTCGCGGCGGCGACGGAACGCCACCTGCAGTGGCCTTCGCCAGACGCCTGAAGTCGTGCCCCGCAACCTGGTCACGAAACGCGAACGGCCGGCGCTCGTCGCGCCGGCCGTCGCTTCGTCCTCGGGCGGTTCGCCCGCTCAGCTCACGAACACCCCATCGAGTTGCCGCAGTTGAGGCACTTGTAGCAAGTGCCGTTGCGGATCGTGATGTGGCCGCAGCAGTCGCAGGCCGGCGCGTCGCCCAGCAGCCGCTTGTTCTGGTAGGAGAGGCTCGCCGCTCCGGCATCCTCGGCATCACCCAGGCGCGACACGCTCGCCGCCTGGACCGGGCGTGCGGGCGTGATGCCCGCCGCCGCCGCACCGGCCACCATCGGCAGATAGCGGTGCTCCTTGCCCACGGGCACGTCGCTGGCATGCGGCCGGCGGATCAACTGGCCCGTCGGGGTCTCATCCACCACGTGTGCCAGATCGGTGCGGTTCAGGTACTCGTAGCCGAGCACGCGGAACACGTAGTCGATCACGCTGGTGGACACCTTGATGTTGTCGTGGCCCTCGACGCGACCGTGCGGCTCGAAGCGTGTGAAGCAGAACTGGTCGACCAGGTCCTCCAACGGCACGCCGTACTGCAGCCCCATGCTCACGGCGATGGCGAAGCAGTTCATCATGCTGCGGAACGCCGCGCCCTCCTTGTGCATGTCGATGAAGATCTCGCCCAGCCCGCCGTCCTCGTACTCGCCGGTGCGCAGGAACACCTTGTGCCCGGCGATGCGCGCCTCCTGCGTGAAGCCGTGCCGGCGA
>CAZADU010000808.1:0-9214 GCA_964483945.1 uncultured bacterium | reverse complement strand
TCCGCATGGACGGTCCGGTGGTCGGGCTCACCACGCACCATCGAGGCGGAGCCGGAAGCAAGGAAGTGCAGGGCAATCTCGGCACCTCGGTGCTCGAGCGGTTCCATTGCACGTTCGACTATGCGCACGGCACGCTGTGGCTCCAGCCGGCCCGTCGTTTCGCCGAACGCGAAGCCTTCACGCGCAGTGGGTTGTGGTTCACGCGCTGGGCAGGAGTCGTCATCGTGCACGGCGTGGTGAAGGACTCACCCGCGGCCGAGGCCGGCTTCAAGGTGCGCGACGTGTTGCGCGCCGTGAATGGCCGCCGCATCGAGAAGTGGACCCCCGCCGAACTGGACCGCTTGCTGAAGGACGGGTCACCCGGAACACTCGTGCGGCTCACGTACGAGCGAGACCTCCGCGAGGAAACCGTCGAGCTGACGCTGGCCGACGTGCTGTAAGCCGGACAGCTCCGTGTGCGGAGCCCTCCGGCCCGACGGCCTCAGGCAACGCCGGCCGCCTGGCGTTCCTCGTCGCGGAGCCCGTAGAGCGGCCCGTACTTGCCCCACAGGTAGTCGAGGTACGGCTCGATGCGCAGCGGCCCGCCGGTCACCCGCTCGATCAGTTCCGGCGCGGTGAACTTGGCGCCATGCCGGTAGATGTTCTCGCGCAGCCAGCTGTGCAGCAGGGTGAACTCGCCGCGGCGGATGTCGGCGGGGATGCTGGGGTTGGCGCGCACCGCGCAGTCGAAGAACTGCGCCGACAAGATGTTGCCGAGCGTATAGCCCTGGAAGGCGCCGCCGATCGAACCGCCGTACCAGTGCACGTCCTGGAGCACGCCATTGCGGTCGTCGGGCACCACCAGGCCGAAGTCGGCTTCGAATCGCTGGCGCCACACCCGTGCCAGGTCCTTCACGGCGAGCTTGCCCTCGAGCAGGTCCAGCTCGAGCCCGAATCGCAGCATGACGTGCAGGTTGTACGTCACCTCGTCGGCGTCGGTGCGGATGAGCGAGCGCTCGACGCGGTTCACTGCGCGGTAGAACGAGTCCAGCGAGGCCGCCTGGAGCTGCTGGGGGAACGCCTTCTGCAGCGCCGGGTAGAAGTGCTCCCAGAACCCGCGGCTGCGGCCCACCAGGTTCTCCCACAGTCGCGACTGGCTCTCATGAACGCCGGACGACGTGCCGGTGGCGAGCGGCGTGCCCTCGTAGGCGCGGTCGATGCCCATCTCGTAGAGCGCGTGGCCGCACTCGTGCAGCGTGGAGAACAGCGCGTCAGTGATCTCGTCCTCGCGTACCCGCGTGGTGATGCGCACGTCGCCGAGTGAGAACTTGGTCATGAACGGGTGGTGCGTCTTGTCCTGCCTGCCGCGCTCGAAGTCGAATCCGAAGCGGCGGATCACGGCGAGGCCAAACGCGAGCTGGTCGGCTTCGGGCGCGTGCTGGCGCACGCACGAGTCGTCGGCGACGGGTCGCGACGTGATGGCGCGCACGATCGGCACGAGGCGCGAGCGCAGCTCGCCGAACAGCGTCTTCACCGAAGCCGCCTTCATGCCGTAGTCCGAGAAGTCGATGAGCGGGTCGGCGATGTGGTCATAGCCCGGGAAGCAGTCCGCCACGCGCCGCGACAGCTCGAGCGTGCGCTCGAGCAGGGGCCGCACGGCCTCGAAGTCGTTCCGGGGGCGCGCCTCGGTCCACGCCTGGTAGCTGACCGCGCTGTGTTCCTGCGACTCGGCCACGAGCGCCGACGGGATGCGTACCGACTGGTCCCAGTTGCGTCGTGTGACGCGCACCAGCGAGGCCTCGTCGGACTCGAACGGCAGCGACGCGGTCTCACGCGCGGCTTCGTCGAGCAGGCGACCGGTGTCGGCTTCGGTGAAGCGCTCGTGTGCCAGTCGTGACAACGTCGCCAGCTGCCGCCCGCGCGCGGCAGCACCGCCGGGGGGCATATAGGTGGTCTGGTCCCAGCGCAGCAGGTTGGCCGCACCGTTCAAGTCATCCACTTCGAGCAACCGTGCCTTCAATGCCTCGAGCGACTTCATGGGGACCTCCGGGCGGATTCGAACGCGAACCGCTGCACTCAATCGGATTCGGCGGCCGGAGTCCAGTCGAGCGTCCTGGCCAGCGGCACTCGGTGCCGGGGCCCCGGAGCTGCAGGTCGAACACGACGAAGCCCCCGGCGGGATGCGCCGGGGGCTTCGTCAGTCCACCTTTGTAGAGCGCTCGCAGGGTGCGTCAGGCGACTTCGATCGTCACGCGATCCATCAGCAGGCGTTCCGAGGGGCGGCCGGAGGCGGAGCCGCAGGCTTCGAGCGTCTGCAGAATGGCTTCGCCGCCCTCGACCTCGCCGAAGATCGTGTGCTTGCCGTCCAGCCACGGCGTGGGGACGAAAGTGAGGAAGAACTGGCTGCCGTCCGTGCCGGGGCCGGCGTTGGCCATGCTCAGCAGGCCCGGCCGGTCGTGGTTCACGCCCGGTGCGAACTCGCCGTCGAAACGATAGCCCGGGCCGCCCGTGCCGCTACCCAGCGGGCAGCCGCCCTGTGCCATGAAGCGCGGAATCACGCGGTGGAACGAGAGCCCGTCGTAGAACCCGAGCCGCGCCAGGTAGGCGAAGCTCGTGACGTGCATCGGGGCCGTCTCGGTGAGCAGCTTGACCATGAGCTCGCCCTTGGTCGTGGCCATGCGGGCGCGCCACGTCGAGCCGGGCGTGAAGCTGAGCAGTGAAGGCTTGGGTAGCCGGGTGCGCCAGCCGGACTGCTGGGTGTCCACGTTGGCGCTGGCGACGAGCTGGTCGAGCATCTGCATTCGAGTCTCCGGGGTGCAGGGGGGTGGACGACGGGACTTGGTGCATCCCGGCGGCGCAGACGGTGAGCAGCAGCACGGTGGCGAGGGCCGCTGCGGGAATGGTGATGACCCAAGCCCACAAGATACGCCCAGCGACGCCCCGTTTCACAGCCGACAGCCGGCGTGAGGCCGAGACCGCCGGAGTTCGCGCTGCGAAGGGGTCGCCTACTCGGGCCGCCCCGGCCTGGCCATCGCCAGCGACACGATGCGCTGCAGCAACTGGCGGTACTTGATGCCGACGGCGAGCGCAGCACTCGCGAACTCCTCCTTCTCGGCGATCTCCGGATTGGGGTTCGCCTCCAGCAGGTAGAGCTCGCCCGTGGGCTTGAGCCGGTAGTCCACGCGCGCGTACCCGTCCAGTTCGAGCATGCGGTAGACGCGCCGCGTCGTGCGCTCGATGGCGCGGACGGTGGCCGGTTCCAGACCCTCGGCGCGTCGTGCGTCGATCTGGTGCTTCTTCTGGTACTCGAGGCTGTGCTTGACGCGTTCGGTCGCGATCGGCTCGCCGGTCTCGGCCAGCCGGCCGAAATCCAGCTCCCACACCGGCAGCGTGCGCACACGCTCGTTGCCGACGGCCGAAACATACAGCTCGCGTCCATCGATGTACTGCTCGACCAGCGCGTCGGTGCCCACGGACTCGTGCACGAACCGCACGCGCTCGGCGAGCCGCTCGTCGGAGTCCACGAGGCTGGCCTGGGAGATGCCGAGCGACGACTCCTCGGTCGCGCTCTTCACGAACAACGGGAACGCCAGGCTCTTCGGGCGCCGCGGCTTGCGGCCGCGCGGCACAACGAAGAACTCGGGCACGCGCACACGGTGGTAGGCCGCGATCTTCTTGGTGATCACCTTGCTGCGCGCGAGGAACAGGCCGCGCGGGTTGCAGCCCGTGTAGGGCAGCTTCAGCAGCTCCAGGTAGCTCACCACGTGCGAGTCGAAGTCGGAAAGCCCGTAAAACTCCTCGAGCAGGTTGAATACCACGTCCGGCTTCCACTCCTCGGCGGCCACGCGGATGGGGTTGAGCTCGTCCTGCACACCCAGCGGGCGCACCTCGTGGCCGAGCTTTCGCAGCGTGCTGACCACGCCGAACTCGGTCTTGAGCCGATGCGCCTCCTCGGGGGGCTGGCCCTTGAGCGTGTCGGGGGGCACCAGCGAGGGGTGCATGAGCACGAGGATACGGAGCGGCTTCCTCACAACGCCACCCAGTTGCGCCGGGAGTAGTGGAAGTGGACCGTTCGCACCGTGAGCAGCAGCGCGAAGTCCACGCGCAGCCGCTTGTCGGCGCGGCCGGCGCGCAGCTCGAGTGCCATGCAGCGCGAGATCACGTCCTCGAGCACGTTCTCCAGCGTGTACTGCGATTCGCCGGTGAACCGCGCCACCATGCGCCTGAGCTCGGCGCGATGCCGCTTGAGGAACGCCGCGGCGGGTTCGCCACGCCGGCCGGGCTCGGCCGCGAACAGCCGCTGCAGGTCACGGTCGGGAATCGACGGCCGGTGGCTGGCCTGATGCGCCTGCTTCGCGGTGTAGTGCTCGCGCAGCGTCTGCCTGGACTGCGACAGTGGCTCCACCTGGCGGCGCGTGCGCACGGGCGGCGGAGCACCGCGCAGCTCACGCATCAGCTCGTCCACGTACTCCAGCTTCTTGAGCGCCGGCCAGTCGGCGTAGCGCCGGCGCCACTGCGAACGCGGCGCCAGCCACACGGCGAACGTCTCGGCGAAGTCCTCGTGCGGGTGGGCCTGCGCGTAATACTGGCGCAGGTGCTGCACATGACGCTGGCTGGCGGGATTGGGCCGGTAGATCGTGGGGTAGGGGCGGGACGGGTCGCCGAACGTGCGCCGCCAGCCTTCGCGCCGCTGCAGTCGCCACGCATGCTGCAGTGCGTGGCCGGCCTCGTGGCGCAGGATCATCAGGCACTCCTCGCGGGAACTGCCTTCGGCCTCGATCATCATCGAGCGTTCGAGCCGCAGCAGCCTCGGGTGCACAAGGTAGAACGGAATCGCGATCCCGGGCACGCCGTCGGGCGAGAACCACTCGGTGCTCACCCACGCATGCGGCTTGAGCCTGAGCCCGCGCTGCTCGAGCTCGCTCCAGACCTCTTTCACGAGCGGCTCGATGGAGCTGCCTTCGACGCGCGCATCGAGGTCGCGGAAGCGCAGGTCGAGCAGGCGCTCATCGCCCAGCGTGGTCCAGCGCCGCACGGAACGGGGCATTCGGTCCTCGGAAGGAGCGGTTGACGGGCGCGCGCGTCGGACGCGAACATGCGCGGCCCGCCGACCATGCGCGAGCCGGGCGCCGCGACCCACGCGGCCCGCTTGAACGGGCGCGCATCCTACTCAAGGACCCAAGGATGACGAAATCCGGCCGCCGGAGCACACGCCCCCGAGCGACTCCTGCTCGCGGCCGACTCGACCGCCATGCGCTGTACGAAGTGGCCGTGCAGGGCGTGGACTGGGACCTCGACTTCATCGAACGCGTCTGGCGCCGCCGCCACCCGGGATGCGAGCCACGGTTGTTCCGCGAGGACTTCTGTAGCACCGCCGCGCTCGCCACCGCGTGGGTGCAGCGCGGGACGGCACGCCGGGCGTGGGCCGTGGACCTCGATCCCGAGCCGCTGGCCTGGGCGCGCACGCAACGGCTGCCGTACGTACGCGAGGCCGCTTCGCGCGTCACACTCGTGCGCGGCGACGTACGCGTGGCGAGGCGTCCCGCGGTGGACGTGGCGTGCGCACTCAACTTCTCGTGGTGGGTGTTCCACGACCGCGCCGACCTGGTGCGCTACCTGCGCGCCGCGCGGGCGGGGCTCAAGCCCGGGGGCGTGTTGGTGCTGAACATGTTCGGCGGCACGAGTGCGGAGCGGAGCTTGAGCGAACGCACGCGCAAGCGCGCCGAGAACGCCCCGAACGGCGAGATGCTGCCGCCGTTCACGTACGTGTGGGAGCACGCCTCGTACAATGCGGTGGACCGACGGCTCGTGGCGCACATCCACTTCGAGATGCGCGACGGCCGCTCGTTCAAGCGCGCGTTCACATACGACTGGCGTATGTACACCGTGCCCGAGCTGCGCGACGCGGTGCTCGAGGCCGGCTTTGGAGCGTTCGAGGTGTGGAGCGAGGGCTGGGACGCGCGCGCCAAGCGAGGCAACGGCACGCTCTACCCGCGCACGACGCTCGATAACGACGACACCTGGATCGCGTATGCGGTGGCGACGCGCTGAGCGATCTGGAGTCAGTGGCCGGAGGCGGCAAAGGCCCCTGAGCCTCCCCACCCGGACCCCCGAGCCTCGCGGATCACGGCTCAGGAAATGTTCGAGCTAAGGCCGAGCGCTGTGGCCGAGGTGACAGCCGGAACAGCGTGACGTGGTGCCGGCCGCCCCGCTGTTGGCGCCGCGCACCTGTGCGGGCCCGTGCGGTGTGGCGAGCGCGCCGCCGCCGGCTGCGACCAGCACCTCGAACAGCGGCGTGTCCGCGGGCAGCTGCAGGGACACCCTGCCCGAGCGAGCCACGCGCACGCTCCGGATGCGCGCCGCCGAGTCGCCCGACGCTTTGCGATAGACGTGAAGTTCCACACCGTCCTGACGCGCGGGCGCGCCGTCGCCGGCGAACACGTCGCGCGAGAGATAGCGGAACGTCTTGCTCGATGGGGATGCCGATCTCCTTGTGGCGCTTGCTGCCGTACCGCGCGAGCGCCCCGATACTCCCTCGGGCACGACGGCGGCATCCAGCTCCCACACGCCCGGCTCGTCCACCAGTGTCTCGTGCGACTCGCCGTCGGCGCTCACCAGCACCAGCCCGTACTCTCCGCGCCCGCCCGGATCGAGTGAGAGCACCACTCGGCCATCGGCGAGCGCCACTGGGGCGACGGCCGCAGGCGGCGCCAGGTTGCTGCCCCCGGAGTACGTGTCGCCCGCCTCGTCCGCAATGGCGGCGCCGCTCCAGCGCACGCCCGCCGCAGGTGGGGGCGGGAACCGCAAAACGGCGAGCGGTCCCGGCCGTGGTGCCAGGCCCATGTTACGTGCCGCCACCGCGAACGCGCCGCCGTCTGCGAGCGGTGCCGACTGGAGCGCCATACCCCGGCGCCGCGGCAGTGCGCCGCCCGCCGCGATCCGAACGTCCTCCAGTCGCATCCGGCCGTCCGGCGCGCGCGCCAGACGTGCCGATACGGCCTGCCACTGGTTGACGCTGTCGTCAGTGGCGACGGGAGCGAGTCCGCCCGGTATGGCGCGCCACGGATTGAACCACCAGCGCGAGAACCACAAGCGGTCGCGAGAAGGCGATGCCGCGGGATCGAGCACGCCGTTGGGCTCGACGGTGAGCACCTGCGTCGCGCCGCCCGGCGCCATCGCGAACAACTGCGTGCGCGTCGAGCCGTCGTACCATGCGCGGTGGCCAGAGAAGGAACCCACGAACAACAGCGTGTCGCCCCACCACAGCGGGTCGGTGTAGCCGCTCTGTCCATCGCCATGACTATCAGTGAGGCGGCGTGGCTCCCCACCGGCGCGCAGGACGCTCCAGATGTTCCAGCGCCCGGTCAGCGTCTCACGAGCCGAGAACGCCACGCGCTTGCCGTCGTCCGACACGCACGGGTCCGCCACGTCGAAGAGCCTTCCCGCGGGCAGCAGCTCGCGCACGGTGCCGTCGCTCGCGCGCTCCAGCAGCCGGCCGCCCCGGCCGGCGAACGTCCCGCGCGGCCCGAGGCCCGGCACCTGCCCCGAGTCGGCGCCGATGGGCGGGAGTCGCGACACGAACACGATCGCGGGCAGCGCTCGCTCGGTCGGCGTGGCCGCGGCCGCGGCAGTTGCGCACGCCAGACCCACACTCAACCCCGCACTCACCAGGCCGCCGGCCAGCCGCACGGCCGCGGCAGAAGAGCCCGCGACCCGAAGCCAGCCGCAGGCCCGCAGGCGCGCGCCGCACCGAAAACGTGACATGCGCGCGATGCTACACTCGCCCGCTGTTCACGTCGCCGAGCCCGAGGAGCACCGTGTGACCGAAGTCCTGATCGTGTTCACCACGTTCGCCAGCGAGGAGGACGCCGCGCGCGTCGCCCGCGTGCTCGTCGAGGAGCGGCTCATCGCGTGCGCCAACCTGCTGCCGGCCGCGCGCTCGATCTATCGCTGGAAGGACGGGGTGAAGGACGAGCGTGAGGTGGTGGTGCTCATGAAGACCCGAAAGCAGGACTGGACCGCACTGCTGTCGCGCCTGCACGAGCTGCATCCTTACGAGACGCCCGAGTGCGTCGCGGTGCGCATCGCCGCCGGGGCGCCCAAGTACATGGCATGGCTCGACGAGGCCCTCGCCCCGGAGGGCGCGTGAGCGAAGCCGCGCCGCTGGCCGCACCGGTCGCGCGAACGGTGGGCGGCGCCGGCGCACTCGTGCTGGCCATCGAGACGTCGTGCGACGACACCTCCGTGGCCGTGCTCGAGCAGGGCGTGCGGCTTCGTTCGCACCTGATCGCAGCACAGGACGTGCACCGGCTCTACGGTGGCGTGGTGCCCGAGCTGGCCTCGCGCGCGCACTTGGAGCTGCTGCCACCGATGGTCGAGCGAGCGCTCGCCGATGCGGAAGTCGGTGCCGATCAGCTCACGGGCGTGGCCGTGACACACGCGCCGGGTCTGGTCGGCTCGCTGGTGGTCGGGGTGGCGTTCGCCAAGGCGTGGTCGGCCGCCCTGGGGCTGCCGCTCGTGGGTGTGAACCACATCGAGGCGCACCTGCACTCGGCCTCGCTCGAGCACGGCGACTGCCCGTGGCCCGCGGCCGCACTGGTGGTCTCGGGCGGTCACACCGAGCTGGTCGAAGTGCGTGGCCTGGGTGAGTACCGCTGGCTCGGCGCGACGCTCGACGACGCAGCGGGCGAGGCCTATGACAAGGTGGCCAAGCGCCTGGGGCTCGGCTTCCCCGGCGGTCCCATTCTCGACCAGCTCGCCGCCGAGGGGAGGCCCGACGCGTTCGACCTGCCGCGCCCCATGCTCGACCGGCCTGGGCTGGATTTCTCGTTCTCGGGGCTCAAGACCGCCGTGAACGTGCTGCTCGCGCCGTACGGCGAGCCGCCCTATCCGGCCACGCTGGTGCGGAACATGGCGGCCGCGTTCCAGGCCGCCGTGGTCGAGGTTCTGGTCGCCAAGTGCGCCCGCGCGCTTGCCCAGACGCGCGCCCGCGCGCTCAGCCTGGGCGGCGGCGTGGCATGCAACAGAAGGCTCCGCAGCGAGTTGGCTGCCTTGTGCGAGGCGCGCGGCGTGACGTTGCGCATCCCATCGCCTCGCCTGTGCGTCGACAACGCCGCCATGATCGCGTGGGTGGGTGCGCGCCGGCTTGAGCGCGGCGAGCGCTCCGGTGATGACCTGGATGCGGCTGCCTCGCTCGAGGCATCGGGGTTGCCGCTCGCCTGAACCCGCTACTGGG
>CAZADU010000807.1:0-3816 GCA_964483945.1 uncultured bacterium | reverse complement strand
CCTCTCGCACGTCGAGCGCGGCGACATCGTGTTCATCGGTGCGACCACCGAGAACCCCAGCTTCGAGGTGAACTCAGCACTGCTATCGCGCGCGCGTGTGCTCGTGCTGCGCGAGCTCCAGCCGGACTCGATCCGTGCGCTGCTCGGCCGCGCGCTGTCCGACGAACGCGGTTACGCCGGGCGTGTGGCGGCGAGCGGCGAGGCGCTGGACCTGCTGGCAAGCGCGGCCGACGGCGACGCGAGACGCGCGCTCACCACGCTCGAGATCGCGGCCGCGACCGCCGAGGCCGCGAGCCGCCCGATCACCGCCGACGACGTGCGCGGCGCTTTGTCGCGGCGTCACCTGCGCTACGATCGCGCGGGCGAAGAGCACTTCAACCTGATCTCGGCGCTGCACAAGAGCCTGCGCGACTCGGACCCGGATGCGAGCCTGTACTGGTTTGGTCGCATGGTCGCCGCGGGCGAGGACCGTCTCTACATCGCGCGTCGCCTGGTGCGGTTCGCGAGCGAGGATGTGGGGCTGGCCGACCCGGCCGCACTGCAACTCGCCGTCTCGGCGTTCAATGCCTACCACCAGTTGGGTACGCCGGAAGGCGAGCTGGCACTCGCGCAGGTGGTGCTGCATCTCGCACTCGCGCCCAAGTCCAATGCGGTTTACACGGCGTATGGGGCGGTGATGGCCGAGATCGAGCAGAGTGGTTCGCTGCCACCGCCCAAGGTGATCCTCAACGCCCCCACACGGCTGATGAAGGACCTCGGCTACGGCGAGGGCTACGCCTACGCGCACGACGACCCCGAGGCCGCGAAGGGGCAGCAGCACCTGCCCGACGAGCTGGTCGGCCGTACGTGGGTCAAGCCCGGTAAGCGCGAACGACGCTGAGCGGCGCGGGGGTGCTGAGGCTCGGAAGGCCCGTGCCGGGGTGGCGCACCGTGGCCCCCATCGAGGTGCCGAGGCTCCGTTGAATCCCTCACCCACCTTCAAGTGTCACTTGAAGTGCCGGGGCGAGCGATTGAAATTTAAGGACTTAGCGCCTCAGGTGGCGCGACTCGTGTTGTGCGGCTCCAGCGGTTCGCTGGGTCGCGGCATGCCGCGCGTCGCGTCGCGTCGGTCCCCATCGCGCAGGCAGGATCTCGCGGCCATGGCGGTTCCGGGCCCATGAAGCGAACGAATTCCCATCGCCAGATCACGCCGCAAGTGATAGTTTCGAGGCTCGCGGTCCCATCTTGCTCGTCTTCCCTGCACCCTGAGGAGACCCCCCATGAAGCGTTCGGCTACCACGGTGCTCTCGCTGCTCGTGGTTCTCTTCCTTACCGCGGCAGTCGCGGCCCCGGTCTCGGCGGCGCTGCGCGTGCCCCAGAAGCCGGTGCTCGGAGGGACGTTGCAGGGCTATCTCAACAGCGTCGGTGAAGCCATCAATGTGCTTACCGACCAGGATGTGACGCAGGCGTGGGCGAGGACCTCATCCAACACGACGGCGTACACGATCCAGTTCCAGAACAGCCCGAACACCGCGCTCCACACGATCTCGATGTACAACTCGACCGCGGGCCCGGCGCCGGCGCTCTACTTCATCATGAGCGGTGCGGTGGGTCCGTTGGGTTTCAGCACGGCGACGTTCAAGCCCGGCAACGTGCTCACCGTGAATCGCTTCGACGCACTGGCGAACTTCCTGAGCACCACCACGTACAACGGTGTGGACCCGAACGGCTTCGGCTTCGCGCTGAACGGCCCCGGCGGCTTGCACTACACGCAGGACGCCCGCAACGCGGGCGGCGCGGCGCAGGCGCTCGCCTATCGGGGCACGGGTGCGAACGCGGGCACGTGGTGGCTGTGCTGGGAGGAGTCGTCGGTCGCCGCCGGTTCCGATCAGGACTTTGACGACGAGGTCATCCTCATGGAGTCGGTCAACCCGACGCCCGTGAACAAGACCAGCTGGGGCCAGCTCAAGACGCGGTTCCGCTAGTCCGACTCGACAGGTTCACCGATGCACGAAGGGCGGCGCTCCCACGGAGCGCCGCCCTTCGTGCATCGGTTAGCACGCTACCGAGACTCGCTTACCTCGCGCCGCGCGTCTTCCGCATGCAGCCGCTCACGCACCGGCAGGTTCCCGAAGCACGTCGTCCACCAGCCGGTGCGCATCGTCTCGATGAACTCGAGCGGCAGCCCCGCTGCCCGCATGCGGAAGGCGAGAGGCTCCGGGTCATACGCGACGTGATGGAACACCACGTCGAACGCGCCGGCCCCGGCGACCAGTTCGGCGTACCACGCACCGGGCCGGCCGTCGTGCGCGGGCCGGCCGGTCGCGCCCGCGTTCACCACGTGCCGACCGCTCGGCAGCGCGCGGTGCCAGTGAAGCCCGGTGTGCGAGCAGGCGATCACCTCCGCCTCGGCCCGGTCGCACAGCCGCTCGAGGAACGCGTCGCTGCAGGTGCTTTCCCACAGGAACTCGTTCGCTCGGCGCGGCGAGCCGTGACAGAGCAGCACACGCCGGTCGGCGAACGTAAAGCGCGCCTCGGCCGGCAGCCCGCGCAACCACTGTCGTGACGCCTCGCTCACCTGCGCGTCGGTGAAATCGTAGCTCAGTTGCGCGAAGCGCTGGTCCTCGGCGTCGGTGTAGCCGCACGCGCAATCGGCGAGGCGATGGCCGATCGAGTGGTCGACGTTGCCTTGCACCGTGGGGACGCCGCGTTCGCGCAGCAGGGTGATGCACTCCTCGGGGTCGGGCCCGAATCCGCCCAGGTCGCCGAGGCAGCAGGTGCGGGCGATGCCGCGCTCGGCGATGTCGCCGAGCACCGCGAGCAGCGCCGGCGGGTTGGCGTACACGCCGCCGAACAGCGCGAGTCGCTCGCGCGGATCAGCCATTGGCGCAGGTCATGCCGGTGGCCCAGCACGTCACGCACGCGTCGTGCGCGAGCGCGAACGGCCGCGCGGCCTCGGCGAGCGAGCCGGCCATGCGGCCGCCGGGTTCGTCCACGAGCAACGGGCAGACGAACACGCCACGGCTCGTGACCGCGCGCGAGCGGCCGCACTGGAGCCGTTCAGGGTCGAACGCCTCCGGCGGCAGGCCACGAAGCGAGCGCGGTGCTGCCGGCTCGCCGATGCGCGTGAGCTCGCGCCCCAGCGCGAACATGGGGAGCAGCTTGAGCCGATCCGCACGCACGCCCTCCGAGCGAAGCACGGCCGTGGCCTGCGCGGCGAGCCCCGCTTCCTCGACGTGCAGCGGCCGCGTCAGGGTGACAATGGGCGAAAGTCCGGCCGCCTCCAGCGCGCGCATCCCCGCCGTGGTGCGTGCCCACGCTCCCGCACCGCGGAACGCGTCGTGCGCCTCCTCTCCGGGCGCGTCGAGCGACACACGCAGCTCCAGCGAATAGCGCGATTCGCGCGTCAGCAGGGCGAGCCAGCGCACGCGCCGTTCGGTGAACAGCGTGCCGTTCGTGAGTACGGTGACCGGGCCGGCGGCGAGCGTGTCCTCGACGATCGCTTCCAGTTCGGGGTGGAGGAACGGCTCGCCGCCCGTCAGGTAGAACTCACGCACCCCCATGGCGAGGGCCTCCGCCACGCGCTCGGCCACCTCGGCGCGCGACATCATGGCGTGGCGTTCCTCGCGCGGCCCGCAGGTGACAAAGCAGTGGGTGCACTCGAGATTGCAGATTGTGCCCGCGACCTGGATCCAGAGCGCGTCCAGTTCGAGGAACGGCTGCGCGGGAACCGCGCCACGATCGCGGTGCTTGCTCGCGAGCACGGTCGTGGCGAGGTGCACGGTCTCGACTGGGGAGGGGGCCGCTGCGAGAGGACCCGGCTCGGCCGCGGCGGGC
>CAZADU010000806.1:0-5684 GCA_964483945.1 uncultured bacterium | reverse complement strand
GCGCCCTGCGGCGAGCCGCCCTATCCTGCCACGCTGGTGCGGAACATCGCGGCCGCGTTCCAGGCCGCCGTGGTCGCGGTGCTGGTCGCCAAGTGCGCCCGCGCGCTTGCCCAGACGCGTGCCCGCGCGCTCAGCCTGGGCGGCGGTGTGGCATGCAACAGCAGGCTCCGCAGCGAGTTGGCTGCCTTGTGCGAGGCACGCCGCGTGGCGCTGCGCATCCCATCGCCGCGCCTGTGCGCCGACAACGCCGCCATGATTGCCTGGGTGGGAGCGCGCCGGCTGGAGCGTGGCGAGCGCTCCGGAGATGACCTGGACGCGGTTGCCTCGCTCGAGGCATCGGGATTGCCGGTCGCCTGAGGCCGCTGCTGGGTCGATTGCCCCAGTGCAAGCACGCATCAAGCCCATTGCATGGGTGGCGGTGAAAACCACGCAAGCTCAAGTCCCGCCCCGCCGATGACCCTGGAGTATCGCACGGGGTCCGGCGCGAATGTGCCGGACTCGAGCAGTCATCCCACGAGAGGCTCTGCGGCCCTCGCACGGAGAGCGGAGTGGCGAACCAGCGCATCCTGATCGCGGACGACGAGCCCGACATCCGGCTCGTGCTGCGCACCCACCTCGAGTTCGAGGGGTTCCAGGTCATGGAGGCCTGCGACGGTGCGGAGGCGGTTCGCATGGCTCAGGACGAGTCACCCGACCTCATCGTGCTCGACGTGATGATGCCCGAGCTCGACGGCGTCGAGGTGTGCAACCGACTGCGCGCGTCGTTCACCACGCGCCACATCCCGGTGATCATGGTCACCGCGCGCGCACACCGCGACGACAAGCTGAACGGCCTCGCCAAGGGTGCCAACGACTACGTCACCAAGCCATTCGATATGAAGGAACTGACGCAGCGCGTGCGCAACACGCTGGAGTGGAGCAGCCAGCAGCGCTCGGCCAACCCGCTTACCGGCCTGCCCGGCAATCACTCGATCAACGCCGAGATCCGCCGGCGCCTGGCCGAGGGGATCCCGTTCGCGCTGCTGCAGATCGACGTGGACCACTTCAAGGCTTTCAACGACTACTACGGCTACGGACGCGGCGACGAGGCCATCCAGCTCCTGTCGCGCATCCTGTCGGAGTCGGTCTACCGCTGCGGCGACCCCGACGGATTCGTGGGCCACATCGGTGGCGACGACTTCGTGGTGCTGTGCGGTTGCGAATCCTCCGAGTCGCTCGGCGAGTCCATCATCGAGTGGTTCAACACGGCCGCGAACGACCTGTACGATTCCGAGGACCGTTCGCGCGGCTACGTCGAAGTGCTGAATCGCCGCCATGTCGTGGAGCGATTCCCGCTCATGAGCCTGACCATTGCGCTCGTGAGCACTGACCGCGTCCCCGTCACCCACCTCGCCCAACTCATCGACATCGCCCAGGAGCTCAAGGCCCATGGCAAGGGCATCCCGGGCAGCGTCATGGTGGGCGAGCGGCGCCGCCGGCAAGAACCGCCGGCCGACACTCAAAGCAAGGTCGCCTGAGGCCAACCATGGACCGCGATTCCACCGCCACCGGACGCCCCGTGATCCCGCGCGAGACCGTCACGCTCATCGCCGAGGCCGTGCTGGCCCTGCGCGCCACGAGCGAGCTGGCGGTGTCGTGGGACATTGCGCGGCAGCACCTGAGCGAGGCGCTCGGTGCGGCGTACGCGCGGCTGCTGCGCGTGGACCGCCGCAGCGGCGCGCTGTTCCTGCTTGAGGACTCCGGTGTGGAAACGCCGTATCTGGCCGAGCATGGCGGGCCGGTGGAATGGGTCATGCGCAACGACCGCGCGCGCTTCGACGAGACGTTCGCCGAGGATATGTCGCGCGAGACGCTGCTGTGGCACGAGCCGCCGGTGTCACTGGCCACCGTTCCATTGGTGGCGGGCAGCACCGCGTTCGGGTTCCTGCTCGTGGGGTTCTCGCAGTCGCACGCGTTCAACGCCACCGAGAGGCTGCTGGTGCAGACGATGGCCGACGCGCTGGCGCTGTCGCTCGAGCGCTCGCACCTGCGCCAGACCCTCGCGGAGGAGCGCGCGCAGTCGTCGCGCCTGGAGCGCCGGCTGGCTTCGACGCTGGAGTTCTCGGCGGGTCTGCTGAATCTTGTCGTCACCGAACTTCGCAGCCCGCTGTCGTCGGTCAAGGCCTACAGCGAGTCGCTCGACCAGGTGCCGGCGCACGCGCGCGCGACGCGCACGAAATTCATGGGCGTGATCCACGAGGAATGCGACCGCATGGGGCAGTTGCTCACGGATGTCAGCGACCTGTCGCGTATCGAGGGCGGTGAGTGCACGCTCCGCCTGAGCGCGCTGCCGCTGCGCGAGCTGGGCCGTGGCTGCCTCGACCGGCTGAGGGAACTGGCGCGCCAGCGCGCCGTGGTGCTGCAGCTGGAGGCCAGTGACGCGCGCGTCGAGGTGGACGCCGAACTCGTGCGGCGCGCGATCGAGAACCTGATCCAGAACGCCATCGAGTTCTCGCCGCAGGGCGGCACGGTCATCGTCGCACTCGAAGGCGACGACGAACAGTGGACTTGCACCGTGCAGGACGACGGCCCGCCGCTGCCCGACGCCGACCTCGCCAGCGTGTTCGACCACTTCCACCGCACGCGCCGCACCGCGCCGCTGGGGTCGCTCGCGAGCACGCGCGGACCCGCGGCCACGCGGCTCGGGCTCGCGATCGCGCGTGGCATCGTCGAGTTGCACGCGGGCCGGCTGTGGGTCGAACAGCCGCCGGCAACCGTGGGCGGTCCGGTGCCAGGACCGCGCTTCTGCTTCCTGGTGCCCGCGCGCCAGACGGCCTCGCCACGAGCCCGCCGCGTGGCCCGCCAAGCGCTCGGCCGTCCCGACCTGCAGCCGCTGTTCGACGCCATCGTGGAGATGGTGGGTGCCACACTCGAGAGCTCGACCGTGTCGCTGGTGCTGGTGGACCCCGACCGCGGCGACCTGTTCGTGTCCTCGAGCACCGGCCACGACGGCGCCAGCAAGGGCCGCCGTACCACGCTGCGCAGCGGTGTGGCGGGCGCCGTGGCCGCGTGGGGGCATCCCCTGCTCGTCGAGGACATCGAGACCGACCGCCGCTTCCGCCGCCTGAACCACCCGCAGTACAACACCAAGTCGCTGCTCTCCGTGCCGCTGCGCGTCGAGGGCGAGGTGATCGGCGTGGTGAATGCGAGCAACAAGCTTTCCGGCGAGGCGTTCGACGAGGATGACCTCGGGCTTCTGGTGATGTTGACCGAGCGTGTGGCGAGTGCGATCGAGCGAGCCTGCGCCTACCCGGACAGCGAACGCGTGGTGGACGACGCGCTTGACGCGGTGCACGCCATGACGCAGCTCAAGCGCGAGTTCGCGCTGGGCGGACGGCGAACCGTGAAGCGCGCTCGCTGGCTGGCGCGCAGGCTGGACCTGACGCCGGCCGAGGTGGACGTGATCGGCTACGTGGCCAGCATCCACGACCTGGGCATGGTGCGGTTCGGTCCCGAGACCGCGCACCCGAACCATCTGGACGACGAGCAGCGCCGTGCGATGCGTGCGCATCCCGAGGTGAGCGTCGAGATCATGCGCCCGCTCGAGTACCTCGGGCAGGTGCGCGAGATCGTGCTGACGCACCACGAGCGCTGGGACGGCAGCGGTTACCCGCACGGCCTGCAGGGCGACCGGATCCCGGTGGGCGCCCGCATCCTGGCCGTGGTGGACGCGTGGGAGAGCATGACGTCGTCGCGCCCATGGCGGACCGCCGTGCCGCACGACGAAGCGGTGGCCGAGCTTCGCCGCGAGGCGGGTCAACAGTTCGATCAAGAGGTGGTCGAGGCGTTTGTGGAGTTGCTGGGCGAAGAGGGGGAACCCGTCCGCGAGGCGGCCTGATCCGCACGGACGAATCCCTCAAGCTCGGCGCCACGGCCGCCGATACCGAACGGGAACAGGGACGAGCTGCCGCTCACGGCGACAGCGCGCGAACGGACTCACGAGGAGGTGAGCGGAATGGCGAAGGGCAGGATCCTGGTGGTGGACGACGAGATCTACATCGTCCATATCCTGGATTTCAGCCTCGGCATGGAGGGTTATGAGGTCATCACCGCGCTCGATGGCGAGCTGGCGCTCGAGAAGGCGCGCGCGGAGAAGCCAGACCTCATCGTTCTCGACATCATGATGCCGAAGCTCGACGGCTATGAGACGTGCAAGCGCCTCAAGGCTGATGCGACGACGAAGGACATTCCGGTCATCCTGTTGTCGGCCAAGGGTCGCAACGTGGACCAGAAGGTCGGCTTCGAAGTGGGTGCGGACGACTACATCACCAAGCCGTTCAGTCCGCGCAAGCTGGTCGAACGCATCAACAGCATCCTCGGCCACGGCACGTCGCAACAGCGCATGCAGGCCTGATCGAATTCGCCAGGTCCGAAGTAATCGGACACACGAGGCCCACGCCGTCACGGCGCGGGCCTTCGTGATTTTGGGTGATTCACTTGGCGGGTGGCAGTAGGTCGAGCCCGGATCGGCGACGGCGAGCGCCTTTGCCCGGATCGGCGACGGCGGGGGCCTGTGCCCGGTCGGCGACGGCGAGGGGCATGCGGCCCGAGAGGTCGTTCGCCTCCGGCATCCTGCCTCCGGCTCACTCGGCGCTCCGGTCGCTCCGCCGTCCCTGGCTGCGCTCCCTGCGCGACGCCTCTCGGGCCGCATACCCCTCGCCGTCCCGCCCGGCCCTCGCGCAGCGCCGGGCGATCCTGCCGACGCACGTGCGGATTCATCGTCGCAAGTCTTGCCAGCCGGAGTCTCTCCCCCCCGATGCGCTCGGGGAGCGCGAGCCACGACCAGGAATCACCTCAACCGCCGCCAGTACCGCCGAGCAATCGTGGCGGCCGGTCGGAACGGCGAGGGGCATCTGGCCTGAGAGGCGTCGCGCAGGGAGTGGAGGCAGGGATGCCGGAGCGACCGGAGCGCCGAGTGAGCCGGAGGCAGGATGCCGCAGGCGAGCGTCCTCTCAGGCCAGATGCCCCTCGCCGTCTCCGATCCGGGCGAAGACCCTCGCCGACTCCAATCCCGGCAGAGACCGTCACGGACGTGGTGAGCGCAGGCTTGCGCGCGCGTCAGCGGCAGCGCAGTGTCCGCGCTCCGGTGCGCGCCCGGCGTGCCGATGACCCTCGCCCGATCCCGCCATGTCCTTCGCGCTCGTCGCGCTGCCCGTGCCCGTCCGGCAGCTGTTCACCTATCGCGTGCCGCCCGAACTCGCCGAGGCCGCCGTTCCCGGCGCGCCCGTCGAGGTGCCGTTTCGCGGGCGCAATGCGCGCGGTGTGATCGTGGAGCGTATCGCGAGCACGCTGCTCGAGAAGGTGCGCGACCTCGCCAAAGTGACCGGGCCGCCGCTCCTGTCGCCGCACATGCTGGCGCTGGCTCGCTGGGTCGCAGAGTACTACCTGGCGCCGCCCGGCGAGGTGGTGTCGGCCGCCCTGCCCGGCGGGCAGGAGGGCTTCTCGCGCTCGCTCGCGCGCAAGAACGCGATCGAGGACGGCGTGCTGCGCATGCCGCTGCCCGAGCGAGTCACGCTCACGGCGGCGCAGCGCGAGGCCGTCGCCGCCGTGGATGCCGCCGTCAGCGCGGGCGGGTTCCAGCCGTTCCTGCTGCACGGTGTGACCGCCAGTGGCAAGACCGAGGTGTACCTGCGCGCCGCTCGCGC
>CAZADU010000805.1:0-18337 GCA_964483945.1 uncultured bacterium | reverse complement strand
CACGCCGGGGAGCTGTGCGGGGAACTACTCGGTGACCCGCACCTGGACGGCGACCGACGACTGCGGCAACCCCTCGACGGCGAGCCAGACGATCAACGTGCAGGACATCACTGCACCGGTGATCGCCGCGCTTCCGGGCCTGTCGACCATCGACTGCCCGGCGATGCCGAGCTTCGCGACGGCGACGGCGACGGACGTCTGTGACCCGGACGTGGCGCTGGCGTTCAACGACGTCACCACGCCGGGGAGCTGTGCGGGGAACTACTCGGTGACCCGCACCTGGACGGCGACCGACGACTGCGGCAACTCGTCGACGGCGACCCAGACCATCAATGTGCAGGACATCACCGCCCCGGTGATCGCCTGCATCGACGACATCGTTGTCGGTGCGTGCGAGAACATCGTGACCTACAACGTGACTGCTTCGGACAACTGCGGTGGGGCGGTCACGGTCGTGTTGACCCCGTCGTCGGGCTCAACGTTCGCGGCGGGCTCCACAACGGTTACCGCGACGGCCACCGACGCGTGCGGCAACTCGGCGATCCCGTGCACGTTCCAGGTCACGGTCCTCGATCCGCCGACGGCTGTGATCACAGGAGATTCGGAGATCTGCGCGGGTGGGGAGACGACACTGACGGCGTCCGTCGAGCCGTCAATCGGCACCTACACCTACTTCTGGAGTCCGGGCGCGCAGACGACCCCGAGCATCTTTGTGTCGGCGGCGGGCACCTACACGCTGACGGTCACAGATGGCGAGGGCTGCAGCACGACCAGCGACTTCACGGTGGCGGTGAACGCACTGCCGGTCTGCTCCATCACCGGTCCGTCCCAGACCTGCGCAAGCGTTCCGGTGAGCCTGTGTGGGCCGGAGGGTAACTACGAGTACATCTGGACCGGTCCCGGCGGCTTCTCGGGCAACACGCCGTGCATCTCCGTGGCGGCCGCGGGCACCTACACGCTCATACTCGTGGACAACGACAAGAAGTGCGCGAGTCTGCCCTGCACGTTCGTTCTCAACGCAATCCCGTGCTACGCCAACTGCCCGCACACGATCGGGTTCTGGATGGCGCAGTGCGACCCGACGAACACGGGCTCGGAGAAGTTCTCCACCGCGGAGATGAACCTGATCACGAACTGCGTGGACGAAAAGACGGCCCTCTTCCTGTGGGCGAACGACTACGACAAGTTCTGCCAGACCGTGAACATCAGCAAGAACGATCAGCGCACGCAGGCCAAGCGGCAGTACGCCGCGTTCCTGGCGAACCTCTGCGCGGACGAGCTGAACCTGGTCATGGACAACGGTGACCAGATCAGCTTCGACTACTCCACGCCGATCTCGTTCGCCGGGTTCACGGCCACCACCCTGGGCGCGCTGCAGGCCGAGGTGAACGCGAAGATGTTGGCGCTGGAGACCCAGAACCTGAAGACCCCGTCGGTGAAGACCCAGTACAGCCAGGTCATCGCAGCACTGCATGCGGTCAACAACAACCTCATCCCGTACTCCAGCTGTCCGACCGGCAGCGGCACAGCCGCCCTCACGGGCGGTGGCGTGAGCGCCCCGGGCAGCACCGAGACGTACGGCCAGGCGGGCGAGGATGGAGCCGCCGAACTGGAGGCCGGGATCGAGATGTACCGGCCGGTGCCCAACCCGTTCACGGCGACGTCCCGTATCGCCTACGCCGTCACGGGCACGGGAGAACGAGTCGAGATCGCGGTCTACGATGTGGCGGGTCGCCAGGTGCGCAGCTTGGTGAACACCTTCCAGACGCCGGGTCGCTACGAAGTGATGTGGGATGGCCGCGGCGACCGAGGTGAGCTGAAGGAGGGAGGCGTCTACTTCGTCCGCGCCATCGTGGGAGCGCAGCGTCGGGTGATGACGCTGGTGCGTGTTCGGTAGCAGTAGCGGTCAGCGATCGGTGTGACCGGGAACGGGGCTCGCGCGAGGGCGTGGGTCCCGTCCCGGCCTCGACCGTCGGATGAGGGGAGTCGTCGGTCGATCATGTTCGCCAGTTCACATCGAGAACTTCGGGTCCGAATCGCACTTTCGACGGCCCTCCTCGCGCTTGGGGTCGTGATCGCACCGAACGCCGCTCAGGCTCAGTGCACGTTCACGTCGCTCACGAGCGGTACGTCCGTGACCACGAACATCCAGCCCCAGTTCTTCAGCCTCAACCAGACGTCGGTCTTCTACTCGGCCGTGGCGGTCCGTCCCGCCGCCGGTGAGAACTGGAACATGCAGGTCTTCCAGACCACTGCGGCTTCCCCGACTTGCGTCGCCACGTCGCTCGGCAGCTCCACCCGAACCTCGGGCGTAGACTTCGTCCTGGGCGACTTCAATGGCGGCCACAACCCCATCGGGCTCCACTACCCGGTGGCGGAGCGGGTCTCCGGCACCGGAAACGCGACGGTGGAATGGGACGATGGCGCCAACTCGATCACGGTGAACGGCCCGCTGCTCTCTCGCAACTCGGGCGCGACCGATGTGATCGAGGTCTGGGACGTCAACCTTTCGGCGGGCGTGAGCTACACGTTTGCGTTCAACCCGACCGGCGCGGCCCTCAAGCTGCTCCTGTTCAAGAGCGGCGCGGGCGCTTACTGGGCTGGCCGTGACGCCGCGCTGTTCGAGGTCGCCGCTGGCACCACGTACACCCCGGCGGCCTCGGGCTTCCATGGGGTCGTAGTGATCAACGATGACGGCGTCGCCGGCAGCTACACGCTGGGCATCGGAACCTGCGACGCGGCCACCGCGCTCACTGCGGGCACCACGGCCACCACGACGCGAGCGGAGAAGTACTATTCGCTGAACCAGCAGCAGCCTTACTGGATGGCCGTGGGCGTCAGGGGCACGGCGAACTGGCAGGTGGCCACATACGGGCAGTCCTCCGGTGGGAGCTACCCGGCCTGCTTCGCCGATTCGCTCATGGGCTCCTCGCTCGCCGCACCGGCGGTGGACCTGGTCGTGGGCAATTTCAACGGCCTGATCCCCGAGACGCATTACGCCCGCGTCTATCTGCAGGGGCACGTGGGGAGTGGGACGGGGACCGTCGAGTGGGACAATGGGGCGGATATCATGACCGTGGGCGATCCTCCGGTGAATCGCAGTACCGGAGCGACCGACGTGCTCGAGGTCTGGGACGTCTACTTCGACCAAGCGAACACGTACAACATCACGTTCACCACATCGGGGGCGGATCTCAAGCTGCTGTTGTTCCACCCCGACGCAACGTGGGAGGGGCGCGCGGCGAGGCTGGTGCAGCTCACAGGCAGCGCTTCGACGCAGACCTACAACCCGCCGGTGGACGGCTGGTATGGGCTCGTGGTGGTCAACGACAACGGTGCCACGGGGACCTACTCGCTGGGGATCGGCTCGAGCACGGTGAGCGTGGGCGGCGCCGCGCCGATCGTCACGGAGCTGTCCGGAATCGCCCCCAATCCCGCGCGCCAGGCGGCGATGCTCGCCTTCTCGCTGCGGTCGGCAGACGTCGTCGGGTTCGAGTTCCTGGACGTGGCCGGACGCCTCGCGGCCGAGATCCCGGCCCGGCGCTGGGAGGCGGGCCGCTGGAGCCTCTCCTGGGACCGCCGCAGTCCGAGGAGCGGAAGGGTCGCCCCGGGCGTCTACTTCGTGCGGATGACGGTCGGCGGGAGGGTCGTGGGCAAGCGAAAGCTGGTGATACTGGATTAGTATTGTCGCAAGCCGTCCCCCCTCTGGCACGACCCGAAGCAACCTCCGATTGAACTGAGATGAATCTGCGAGCGAATCCGCCTACACTGAGAGTCGCGCAGGTCACCGATCCGAGCCGTAGGTGCTTGCGCCTGCCCCGCAGGATCACGCTCGCCGTCGTGGCGTCGATCGTCTGCGCCTTGGGCTTCGCCCACGCCCAGACGCCGAGCATCCTGCCCCGCCCGCTGGGTCTCGGCGAGCTGCCGCCACCCCCGTCGCAGGTGGCGCCGAGCGCGCCGCCTGTGCTCGTGGCCACGATCGAGGGCCGGCCCATCACCCAGGCGGACTACGACCTCGTCGCCAACCCCTACTTCGCTCAGCTGCGGTCGTCCATGGGCACGGCGTTCACGGCCGACGTCCAGAAGACCGCAGCCTACAGCGTCATGGACGAGCTGATTCGCCGCGAGGTGGTAACGATCGAGGCCCGCAAGCGCGGCATCACGGTCACCGAGGCCGACACGGACGAGATCCTACGGCGCAATCCCGCGTTCCTCACTCGAGGGGTATTCGACAGCACACGATTCAACGAGTTCAAGCGCAGCCCGCAGTCCAACTACCTCCAGATGCTGCCCGCGCTCCGTGATCTCGCCGCGATGGACAAGCTCGATCGCATGCTGCGCCGGCAGTTCGCTCCGGCCCGAGCGGTGGTACGCGCCGAGTGGGCCCGGCAGAACGACCAGATCCAGTTCAACTACCTTGCGCTCGGCTGGCGCGAGCAGTCGCTCGAGCCCGAGGCGAGCACGGCGGAGTGGGGCGAGTACTACCGGAGCCGTGGGACTGAGTTCGAGAAGCCCGCGACGGCCAGGTTCCGCTACTTCAGCCTGCCGATCCCGGCGGCGGACGATTCGGGGCGCGCCGCCGCCGAGTCCGAGGCGCTGCAGCGCGGACGCGGCATGGCGGACTCGCTACGTCGGGGCACACTCTCGGACTCGCTGCCCGGCATGCTCGACACCGGGTCGTTCGAAGTGCCGCCGGTCTCACTTCCGGGGCTGGACCAAGCCGACGAGCTTCTCGCCGCGCTCGCCAAGGCGGACAGCGTCGGCTCGCCACGCGTGCTCGGACCCCACGTGACCGCAGACGCGGTCGTGATCGGCGCCATCGTCGAACGGGCGCCCCGGCGGCTGCCGCCCATGAGCGAGGTGCTCACGCAGGTGAAACGAAACGCCGATCGGGAGAAGCGGCGCGTCACGACGGAGCAGGAGGTGCGTGACCACTACCAGCAGAACCTCGCAGGCTATCGAGGCACGCGCGCGGTGGTGACGCGTCGCACGTGGGACGAGACCGCACTCGCGGACGAGACACCGGGCTCCGCCGAGGTCGAGCGTTGGTACCGTGAACGCGGCGCCCGCCTGTTCGGCTCCAGCGACTCGTCGAAGGCGTGGCTCCCGCCGCTCAGCGATTCGCTACGCGTCCGGGCGCGGGCCGAGCTCGAGCGCGAGCGGCGGACGTCCCGGATCCGGGAGGCCGTCGAGCGCCTGGTGGCGAGCCTCACGGAGCAGAGCGCCCGCGGCGCCGTAGCGCGCGACCGCACGGTGGCGGCGGAGACGCTCACGTTCGGGCCCGGGGAAGCTGCGGACTCGCTGTTCTCCTCGATGCTCGTGGACTCCCTGCTCGCCCGCGCGGTTGAACAGCGCGGCGTCATGCAGGGCGCCCGGCGGTTCCGCGGGACGTGGGCCGTCTGGCGCGTGGACTCGGCCGATTCCACGTACGTCCCCTCGCTCGACCGCATCCGCGCGCGGGTCGAGCGCGACCACGCGGAAGCGAAGCGCGCGCGCGACGACGCCGCGGGGCGCGCGTATTTCGAGGCCCGGCGCGCCCAGTACGTCAGTCCCCAGCGCTACGTCCTCGACTTCGTGAGGGTGCCGATCCTCCCCGCCGACTCGATCCGGATCCCCGAGCCCGAGTTGCGGGCCGAGTACGAGCGGAACCGATCCAGCTTCCGTGTGGGAGACCAGGTCCGCGCGCGGTTGATCTTCTTCTCGACCCGCCGGATCCCGGTCGCGGACCACCGCGGGATCCGCGCGCGGGCGGACTCGGTGCTGGCGCTCGTGAAGAACGGCGAGGACTTCGCCACGCTTGCCCGGGCCCTCTCGCAGGATCCGGGCACGGCCTCCAAAGGCGGGGACCTCGGCTGGAGGACCCGTGAGCAATACACGCGCGAGGTCATAGATCAGGCCTTCGCGCTCCAGCCAGGTGACGTCGCGCCGGTCATTGCGACGTCAGTCGGGTTCCACATCCTGAAGCTCGAGGAGCGCCGTGCCGCGCACACCCGGCCGTTCGCCGAGGTCCGAGACGAGATCCGCACACGGCTCGCCACGGCGCGCGCCGACACGCTCGCGCGGCGGGCGGCCGTGAAGCTGAGGCGCGAGTTGGCCGCCGCCCCGAGCCCCACGGTCGCGGCCAGCTCGCGTGGAGGCCTCCAGACTTCGCCACCGCTGGCGGCCCAGGACGCCATTCCCGGCGTGGGCCCTGTGCTCGGCTGGGGCGAGGCGGCCGCGAAGCTCACGGCCCGCCAGTGGGCGCGCCTGCCGTACCGGGGGAACGCCCACTACGTGGTGTTCCGGCTCAACCGCATCGTCCCGCCGGCTCCGGCCGAGTTCGAAGAGGTGCGGGCCAAGGCCGTCGCCGACACGAACGACGCGCGCAGGCGGCAGATCCTCGACGCGAAGGTCGCCGCGTTCCGGAGCTCGCTTGCCCATGGCGCGTCGCTCGACTCGCTCGCAGCCCCGCTCGGCGGCCTGAAGGACAGCGGGCTCAGCCCGGTCCGGATCAGCTTCGTGCTGGGCCTAGGCTTCGAGCCCCGCGTTGTCCAAGTGGCGTCCGCGCTCGCGCCCGGAGCGGTGAGCGACACGGTCCACACTTCGCAGGGAGTCGCCTGGGTCCGGTTCGAGCGCAAGCAGGAGGGTGACGCTGCGGAGTTCGCCTCGGCCGCGCCGCAGCTCACCGAGCAGATGATGCAGGCGAAGTACCAAGCATGGGTGGAGTCGAAGAAGCGCGGTCTCAAGATCGAGGTGCTTCGCCCTGACCTGCGCCGGCCGCCGCGCGGGACCTGACACACGCGGCGACGACGAGCGACGCACTCAGAACCGTCTGTGGTGACGTGACCCCCTCAGATCGGTCCAGAGGCAATGCGATGGTCTGGGCCAGGAACCGAGGAAAGGGGGCACGGACATGGCTCGTGTGTCCGAAGGCGAGCGGAGCACCGCCCGGACATCGTTGTCCTCGTCTCCTGGTTACGCATTCCCAGCAAGCCGCGACGCAGACGTAGGGCGCGTTATCCCCGCAAAGAGCGAGACAACGATTGTCGCGAAGCCTTCAGTGCCGGGAAGAATCCCCCGATGATGCCCAGCAACGCCGAGAAGATCAGCGCCTGCAGCAGGATCGCCGGCGTGATCTGGAACTGGAATGCCATCTCCGAGAAGGACTGGAAGTTCGTCGTGCTCGACGTGATCCCGTTCATCGGCAGTGACAGCACACAGCCCACCACCCCGCCGATCAGCGACAGAAGCACCGACTCCAGCACGAACGACGCCATCACCGCCACCGGGCTGAAGCCCAGCACCAGCAGCATCGCGATCTCTCGCGTGCGCGCGCCGATCGTGGCGTACATCGTATTGGCGGCGCCGAACAACGCCCCGATCGCCATGATCACCGTGATGAACGTTCCGACCGCCGTGATCAGCCCGGTGAACGCCTCGCTCTGGGCCGCGTAGAACTCGCGTTCGTGCTTCACGTCCACCTGGAGCCGGGGATCGGCCTCCAGCTCCTTCTTGAGTTGCGCGAACCGCGCCGGGTCCTTCATGCGGAAGACCATCGTCTGGTAGTAGCCCGTCCGGTTAAGCGCGGGCATCAGCACGTTTGCGTCGCCCCAGATCTCGGACTCGAACGCCGAGCCGGAGGCGGTGAACTGGCCGACCACAGTGAAGTCGCGTTGCTCGAACCGCAGCTTGTCGCCCACGCCGCAGTTGGCGAACCGGCCAGCGATGCGCTTGGCCACGATCACCTCGTCGGTGCCGGGCGTGAACATCCGGCCTGCGACGATGGTGAGCCCGCCTCGCAGGTCGGCCGCGGCCGCGTCCACGCCGCGCAGCATGACGTTGGACGAGCCGGTCTGCCCGAGGCGCGGCTTGTTGACCACGATCACCATCTCGGCGCTCGCGCGCGGCCGGCCGTCAGGGCCCACGGCCACGTCGGGGTGGGCCTTGATGATGTTGGAGTGCTCGAGCGAGATGCCGCTCGAGATCTCGGAGTCGGCGCCCTTGCGAAGCAGCAGCACGTTGTCGGGCGAGCCGGTCGAGACGAGCGAGGCACGGAAGCCGGCCGCGAGGGCGAGCGCGCCCACGTAGATGGCCACCGTGAGCCCGATGCCGAGTGCGGTGGTGGCGGTGGACACGGGGCGGTTGAGCACGCTGCGCAGGTTGTAGGCGAGTGGGATGGCCATGGCAGGCTCCTAGTCCACGCGCCGGAGCGCGTCGACGATGCGCAGGCGCGAAGCCTGGAAGGCGGGGATGAGTCCGCTGATCGCGCCGATCACCACCGCGATGGCGATGCCGGTGATGACCGTGCCCCAGTAAACCGACATCGGCGGCAGGAAGCCGCCCGGCACGGCCGCGCCGTCCACGAGAAACTTGGCACCGAGCGCGCCCAGCAGGCCGCCGCCGAGCGTGATGACCGCGGCTTCCGTCACGACCATGCCGAACACCGCCCCGTCGGTGAAACCAAGGGTCTTCAAGACACCGAACTCACTGGTGCGCTCGCGGATGGCCGTCATCATGGTGTTGGCGGCGATGAGCAGGATGCTGAACACGATTGCCAGACCGATCACCCGCAGCACGAACGGCACGTTGCCGTACATGCTCACAAACCCGGCCGAGAACGCCTGCTCCGTCTCGGTGAGCGTGGCGGGAGCGGCGTTCTCGAACTGCGAGTCGACGGCTTGGATGACCGCGCTCGCCTGCGACGGGTCGGACAGCTCGAGCACGTACGTGCCCACTGCCTCCGTGCCGCCCATGCCCTTCTCGCTCAGGTACTTGTAGTGGAAGAACAGCACCTCTTCACCGAACGACTTGTTCTTCGCGCGGTAGACGGCGCGGATGGTGAACGGCCAGTCGCCGGGGAAGATCGTGCCCGCGATGGTGATCGTCTGGCCGATCTTCCAGCCCTTCTTGAGCAGCAGTTTCTCGCCCACGACACAGGCGGTGCGCTCCGCGTAGTAGGCTGCGAGCTTGGGGTCGACGCCCTCAGGGATCGCCACCTGCGCCTGCGCGGGGGAGTGCTGCACGATGTCGAAGTCCTTGCCGTAGATCGCCATGTACGGGTCATCCACGCCGAACTGCGCGAAGAACCCGCGCGTGTCGGCGGGGTCCTGCCCGCCGAACCAGTTCTGCACCGCCACGAGCTTCACCCCCGGCACCGACTGGATGCGCTGGCGGTAGGCCATCGGGATCCACTGCACCAGCGAGATCTTGTTGCGCACGACGAGCCGCGACTCGCTGCCCACCTTGATGGATTCTTGAAGTGTGTCGAGCACACCGCCCAGTGTGCAGAACAGGAACAACGCCACCGTCACGCTCGCCATGGTGAGCACGGTGCGGATCTTGTTCCGGAACAGGTTCACGAGCACCAGTTTGAACATGTGCGCCTCCGCGTCAGTTCGACAGGACGCCCTTGTCGAGGTGGTACTGGCGCGAGGCCCGCTCGGACGCGTGCGGGTCGTGGGTGACCATGACGATCGTTTTGTGGAACTCCTTGTTGAGCCGTTCGAGCAGGTTGAGCACCTCCTCAGCCGACTTGCGGTCGAGGTCGCCGGTGGGCTCGTCGGCCAGCAGCACCTTGGGGTCCGAGACCAGCGCGCGGGCGATGGCCACGCGCTGCTCCTGGCCGCCGGAGAGCTGGCGAGGGTAGTGCTTGACCCGGTCACCGAGTCCGACCAACTCCAGCGCGGTCTGCGCGCGCTTGCGGCGCTCGGCCCCGCTCATGCGGATGAGCAGCAGCGGCAGCTCCACGTTCTCGATCGCGGTGAGCACCGGGATGAGGTTGTAGGTCTGGAAGATGTAGCCGATGGAGGCCGACCGCCACTTGGCGAGCTGCGCGCCGCCCATGCGCGCGATGTTCGTGCCCGCGATCTCCACATCGCCCGAAGTGGGCTGGTCCACGCCGCCGATCAGGTTCAGGAGCGTGGTCTTGCCCGAACCCGACGGCCCCATCAGTGCGACGAACGAGCCGTCGGGGATGGTGAGCGAGAGACCGTCCAGCACGCGCAACTCTTCGGCATCGCGCTTGTAGGTCTTGACGACATTGCGGACATCGACCGATGCCATGCCAACCTCCGATTCGGGCCTGTCAGCGCCCTGAGAGTTTCACCTTGATGCCGTCCTTGAGATCCGCGGGCGGGTCGAGCACGAGCGTCTCGCCCCCCGAAAGCCCCCGGCGCACCTCGACGCGGTCGCCGCGCGTGGGGCCCACGTCCACAGACTGGCGGCGCACGGCGCCGGATTCGACGACCCACACGCTCGCACTCCCGCCGGCCGAGACGACGGCAGCCTGCGGAACGAACACGCGGCGCGGCGCGGCCTGCATCTGGGCGTCACGCGCCTCGAACACCACCTTCGCACCCATCTCGGGCAGGATGCGCGGGTCGCGGTCGAGGATGGACACCTTCACGAGCACCGTTGCCTTTTGCCGATCAGCGGTCGGCACGACCTGGCGCACGCGGCCGCTGAACGAGGTGTCGGGGTAGGCGTCGAGCGTGATGCGCGCCGGCTGCGTGCCGCCGATCTGCGCGATGTAGGCCTCGTTCACGTCCACTTCGACCTCGAGCGTGGACAGGTCCGCCATGGTGACGATGGCCGTGCGCGTGAGTCCGCCGCCGGCGGAGCTGGGTGCGACGATCTCGCCGACCTCGGCGTCCTTGCGCAGCACGGTGCCGGTGAACGGCGCACGCACGCGCGTATTCTCGAAGTTGGCCTGCGCCAAGCGCACCTGCGCGACGCCCGCGTTGGCCTGCGCGGTGGCGACTTCCACCTTGGTCTGCGCGTTCTCGAGCTCGGCCTCCGAGAGCAAGTCCTGGGATCGCAGCGACTGCGCGCGCTTGAGTTCACGCTGGGCCTGGATGGTCTGCGCGTCGAGTTGCGCGGCGGTGGCCTCGGCGGCGTGCAGCGCCGCCTCGTAGTCCGCGCTCTCGAGCCGCGCGATGATCTCGCCCTCGCGCACGCGCGAGCCCTCGGTGATGCTGACCCAGGCGAGGCGCCCGAGAATCTTGCTCGAAACGCTGGCCTTGGTGCGCGCCACCACATAGCCGTTCGCGCTGATGCCCGCGCCCGAGGCTGAGCCGCCGCCGGTGGCCTCGGCCGTCCCGGCGGTCACCGTGATACCGCGGTTCGCACCCATGACGCGCAGGCCCACGAAGCTGCCGACCGCCACCACGGCGAGCCCGAGCCGGACCAGCAGGGCGGGATGCATGCCGCGGCGCGACGGTGGAGCGGAGCGGTCAATGCGTAGCGCGGAGAGGTCGGGCTGGCTGTCCATGGTACGTGGCGTTCCTGTCAGGTTCGGGCCGCGAGGCGGGGTCGGAAGCCGATGTGGGGTCGGAAGCCCGCGAGTCTCGGACAGCGGTCTCGAGCGGGTCAAGGCGCCCGTACCCGCGTCCGGCGCGGTTCCCACGCGCCATGCGCGCTACTTGGGGAGCGCCGGTCATGAGATGCCGCGGTACGCCGGGCGATTCAGGACGGGAGAGCGCTGTCTGTACGGCAGCGATGAGCGAAGCACTCAAGGGGCCGGACCAGCACCAGGCGCGTCTTGCCAGCCCCGAGAGGCGCCTCTATCCTCGTGTGCGTTCGCTCACACAGCCATTTTCCGCGCGCGCCCAGCGGCGCGCACGTGTCCGTTCGGAGGATCCTCCATGCCGTTCATCATCGCCGAGCCCTGCATCGGGGTGAAGGACAAGTCCTGTGTCGAGGTGTGCCCCGTCAACTGCATCTATGAAGGCGAGGACCAGTACTACATCCACCCGGACGAATGCATCGACTGCCAGGCGTGCGAGGCCGCGTGCCCCGTGCAGGCCATCTTCCCGGACAACGGCATCCCGGAGAAGTGGCAGTCCTACATCGACAAGAACAAGAAGCACTTCGAGAACAAGTGATCGGCCGCTTCGACGGCTCGCACCGAGGCGGCGCCCAGCGCCGCCTTCTTGCTTGGTGGACGTGGCCCGGGAGGTAGTGCATGACCGTGAGCGCCCTTCCCACGCGTGAGCAGGCCATCACACTGCTACACGAGTGGGTCCAGAACGTGAACCTGCGCAAGCATTGCTACGCCGTCGAGGCGGCCATGCGCGGCTATGCGGCGAAGTACGGCGAGGACGCCGAGCGCTGGGGCCTGACGGGGCTGATCCACGACTTCGACTGGGAGCGCCACCCGAGCGCCGAGCTGCACCCGATGAAGGGCGTCGAAATACTGCGTGCCGCCGGCTGGCCCGACGACGTGTGCCGCGCAGTGCTGGGTCACGCCACCTACAGCGGCGTTCCGCGCGAGTCGCTCATGGCCCGTGCGTTGTTCGCGTGCGACGAGCTGTCAGGGTTCCTGGTGGCGTGCGCACTGGTCACGCCCGAGAAAAAGCTCGCTCTGGTCGGCGTGGACTCCGTGCGCAAGAAGATGAAAAGCGCCGGCTTCGCCCGCAACGTCAACCGCGACGACATCGTGAACGGAGCGGCCGAGCTGGGCGTGGACCTGGACGAGCACATCGCGTTTGTGAAGACCGCCATGCTGGGTATCGCCGGGGAGCTGGGCCTGTGACCAAGCCCTCGCCGGCTGAACAACTGCTGGCGCTGTGGAGCAAGTGCTCGCGGCTGCCGTTCGGTCGTTCGATCTTCGGCCTGATGTTCGGCGGAATGGTCCCCTACAGCGGCAGCATCGGCGCAACCGTGCTGGCGCTGGACCCCGGACATGCGCGAGTGGCGCTGCGCGACCGGCGCGCCGTGCGCAATCATCTGGGCTCGGTGCATGCCGTTGCGCTCACCAACCTGGGCGAACTCACGAGCGGGCTGGCGATGACCAGTGCGCTGCCATTCGGCGTGCGCGGCATCGTGCTGCGCATCGAGACCGACTACTTGAAGAAGGCGCGCGGCACGCTCGTGGCCGAGAGTGGAGTAACCGTGCCCTCCGTGACCGGTGACACCGACTTCGACGTGACGGCCGAGATCCGCGACGTCTCGGGCGAGATGGTCGCCCGGGTGCGCGTGAAGTGGCGGCTGGGGCTGACGCGGTGAGTGCGCGTTCTCGTGGGTGCCGAGCGGCCGGAGGCACCCGGCTGCCATGCCGCTGAACACGCCGCTCACGCGCCACGCCGGCATCGAAGTGCCGCTCATCTGTGGCGCGATGTATCCGTGCAGCAACGTCGAGCTGGTGGCGGCCGTGTCCGAGGCCGGCGGCATAGGCATCGTGCAGCCGGTCACGCTGGCGTTCGTGCACCGGATGGAGTTCCGCGAGGGACTGCGCCGGATCCGCTCGCTCACGAGCAAGCCCATCGGCATGAACGCGCTGATCGAGAAGTCGTCCAAGCGTTACTTGGACCGCATGCGCCGCTGGGTGGACGAAGCCCTCGAGGAGGGCGTGCGCTTCTTCGTCACGTCGTTGGGTGACCCGCGCTGGGTGGTGGAGAAGGCGCACGCGGTGGGCGGGTTCGTCTACCACGACGTGACCGAGGCGAAATGGGCTGCCAAGGCACGCGACGGAGGTGCGGACGGACTGATTGCGGTGAACCGCCGGGCGGGTGGACACGCCGGCCCGCGCGACCCGCGCGAGTTGCTCGATGAATTGCGCCCGTTCGGACTCCCGGTGGTGTGCGCAGGCGGCATCGGCGATGCCGCCGGGTTCGTGGACGCGCTGCGCATGGGCCACGCCGGCGTGCAATGCGGCACGCGCTTCATCGCCACGACCGAGTGCGATGCGAGTGCCTCGTACAAGGCCGCCATCGTGGCAGCGGGCGAGCAGGACATCGTGCTGAGCGAGCGCATCACCGGCGTGCCGCTGGCCGTGCTCGACACGCCGGTGATCCGTCGCATGGGGCTCAAGGCCAACGCGCTCGAGCGCTGGTTGCTCAAGCACCCGCGCACCAAGCACGCATTGCGCACGTTGTTCGTGCTGCGCTCGGCCTGGTCGCTCAAGGAAGGCGCGCGTCGCGAGACCTCGCAATTCTGGCAGGCGGGCAAGAGCGTGGCTGCCATCGAGCGCATCGAGCCTGCGGGCGACATCGTGCGCTCGTGGGCGGAAGCGGCGAGGCGGGGGCTGGCGTAGCGACTGAGCGTCCTGAGCCTCTGGAGACTCGATCGAATCTCGCCATTGCCGCGAGCCGAGCAGCGATTCCGCTCAGAGCTCCAGGGTCATGAACACGCTGTTCGGGTCCGGCACGTAGTCCCCGAACGGCCCGCACTCCACGAAGCCGAAGCGCGCGTAGAGCTGGCGGGCGGGCTCGAACGCCGCCATCGCACCGGTCTCAAGACTGACCCGCCGGTAGGAGCGCTGCCGCGCCTCGTCGAGGATGTGCCGGAGCATCACCGAGGCCACGCCCTTCCGAAGATGCGCCGCCGCTGTGCGCATGGACTTGATCTCCCCGTGTCGCGGGTCCAACTGCTTGAGCGCGCCGCACCCCATGAGCTCGGTCCCGTCCCACACGGTCCAGAACGTGATGTCCGGCTGGCGCAGCTTCTCCAGACCGAGCGCGTGGATGCTCTCGGGTGGGGAAAGCTGGTGCATGCTCTCGAGATGCTCGCCGATCAGGCTCGCGATCTCGGGGCCGGTCAGGTCGTCCACGACGATGTGCATGCGATGGGGTTCCCTCAGGTCGTCTGTGCGCGGTGGAGCGATCGCGAGTCGCGCCTGGCGCGGGCGCACGCTTCAGCCGTTTCCGACTAATACCACGAGCTTCTCGAACGTGGCCCAGTTGCGCGTGGTGATGTCGCGCCCCTTGCGGCCCAGCAGCATCTTCGCGACAGGGCTCTGGAGGCTGCCGTTCGGACACCACAGATACAATCCGTGCCGACCGATGTGGAAGCGCTCCGGCGACTTCGCCAGCGACGACAGGTCCGAGAATGCGGACAGGTGTGCGGAGTCGGAAGCGAAGCCCACGAGCAGCCGGGATCGTTCGTGATCCTGCACGCGAATGGGATTCTCCTTCTGGACGGCGAGGAGGTCGGCCGCGGACTTCACGATCACCGGCACGTCCACATTCAGTGCCTCGGCGAGCGAGCTGCGGATGCGGCCGGCATGTGCCCGGCTCGAGCGCCCTGGTGAGGAGAACACGGCGTTCCCGCTGTTGAGCAGCGTGGCCACGTCCGTGTAGCCGAGCTGGACGAGCAGCTTCTTCCACTCCGCCATCGGCACGCGGTTGCCGCTGCCCACGTTCACGCCTCTCAGCAACGCGGCGAATCTCGGCATGGGGTCACCTCGTGGGAAGTGTGTCCGGCACGATATCAGCTTCACGCCACGCGGTTCCGGCTCGGCGGGCCGGCGTCCTGCCAGCCCGGGGAACCCGCGGCGCGGCTGCCAGCACCCAGCGGCTCGGCGCGGTCCACGACCACGGTGAGCGCACCGAGCGTCTCGTCCACGCGGCCCTCGGCGCGCACGACCTCGCCGCGCATGTGCATACCCCAGCGGCGGTAGGTGTCGGGGAACAGCACGCATTCGACGAGCCCGGTGTGGTCGGCGAGTGTGGTGAACAGCACGATGCCGCCCGACTTGGCCTCGACGCGCCGCGCGGCGCACGGGATGCCGCACACGCGCACGCGCTTGCCAACGTGGCGCTCGAGCTCGGCTGCGCGCACGCAGCCGTCGAGTGCCGCGGGTGGCACGAGCACGTCGAGCGGATGGGCCGAGAACCACAGCCCACTCGCGGAGAACTCGCCGCGCACGAGGTCGGCCAGTGGCAGCTCGGGCAGGTGGGGGATCGCGTCGCCTCCCGGGCGTGGGGCGCTCGCGGCGGGTGCGAGTGGCGCGCCGTCGGCGAGCACGAGCCCGGCCGCGCGCGGGTGGGCACCGTGGCGTGCCCTCGCGGGCAGCGTGTGCGCGAGCGACTCCAGCACGCGTGCCTCCAGCCGCAGCGACGCGCGCGTGCGCGGCTGCGCGCCAACGCCCGCGAGTGAGTCGAGTGCGCCCGCCATGATGAGCGCGTCCAGTTCGGGCGGCGTGAGCCGCACGCGGTCTGCTAAGTCCACGAGGCTCGCGTAGGGCCGCGCGGCCACGATACGCGCACCGGTGGTCTCGGTGAGACCGGTGACGCGGTGCAGGCCGACGCGGACTTCGGGGTGCGCACTGCCGAAGGCTGTGGACGGCGCCAGCGAAGTGTCCCACGCCGAGCGCTCCACGCATGGTGCGAGCAACGTCACCGGCGCACGCCCGATGCCGCCGCGGCGCAGGTCCTCGACGTGCACCCACGTCGGGTACATACCCGCGTGGTGATTGAGCACGCCCACGGCCCAGCCGGCGGGGAAGCGGGCTTTCAGTGCCGCGCTCTGCCACGCGAGCTGGCCATAGCCGGCGGCGTGCGCCTTGCAGAACGCGTAGCCCGCGAACCGCGCCAGCTCGCGCCACACGGCGCGCGCGCCGGGCTCACCGATGCCAGCGCGGGTGGCCTGTGCGACGAATCCCCGCTCGAGGAACCGGAACTCCTCGTCGCTCTTGGAATGCGCGATCGCCCGGCGCAGCGTCTCGCCCTCGGCGAGCGGCAGGCCGCAGAGTGCCGCGGCGACGCGCATGACGTCTTCTTCATAGAGGAGGATGCCCTGGGTCTCTGCGAGCGTGGCGCGCAGCCGTTCGTGCGGGTAGGTGACCGGCTCGAGGCCGCGCCGGCGGCGGCAGAACGCCTCCTTCATGCCGGACTCGGCCGGGCCCGGTCGCACCAGTGCGACCGCGGCGACCGTGTCCTCGAGCGTGCACGCCTGCAGCATGCGCAGCAGGTTGCGCATGGCGGGGGACTCGAGCTGGAAGCAGTTGAGCGTGTCACCCGCCGCGATCGCGGCGGCGGCGATGGGGTCGTCGTCGGGGATCACGACCGGGTCGAGACCGCCGTCGGCCAGCCCCACGCACTCGCCGATGGTCGTGATCGCACGGTTGCCGAGCAGGTCCATCTTGACCAAGCCGATGGCCTCGACGGCGCGCATCTCGAACTGAGAGACGACCACACCCTTGGCGGCGCGCTCCAGCGGCAGGTAGTGCGTGAGTGCGCGGTCGCCGATCACGAGACCGCCGCAATGCACCGACAGATGACGCGGCGCGCCCGCGAGGCGTGCGGCCAGACGCAGTGCTTCGGCGATGCGCGGCTCGCGGAACTCGGGGCCGAAGTCGTGGGGCCCGAGGCCGGGGCCCGCACCGGGGCCGGCACCGGCGCTGCGCGCGCGCTCGAGCCTGCCCGCGTCCGACGTGCCGGTCGCCGGCACGCGGCCCACGTCGCCGCGCGGGCCCGCGGCCCCTGTCACGACGCCGCGTTCCAGCACCTGCTCCAGCGCCGACGCGTCCAGCTGGCGCGGCACGCGACGCGCGAGCGCGTTCACGCGCGGCAGCGGCACGCCCAGCGCCTTCGCCGCCTCGCGGAACGCCGAGCGCGGGCCCAGCGTGGCGTGCGTGCTGATCATGGCGACGCGGTCGTGGCCATAGGCGTCGTAGACATGCGCGATGACCTCATCGCGGCGGCGCCAGCACAGGTCCACGTCGAGATCGGGGCAGTCGCGCCGTTGCGGATGCAGGAACCGCTCGAAGCAGAGCCCGTGGCGCACCGGGTCCACGCTCGTGACCCCCAGCGTGTACGACACGATCGAGCTCGCACCCGAGCCGCGGCCCACCGTGGGAATACCGCGCTCGCGCGCGAACCCCACGATGCTCGCCACCAGCAGGAAGTAGTCGGTGAACCCCATGCGCTCGATAAGTGCCAGTTCGCTGCCGAGCCGCGCGCGTGCCTCGGAACGCACCGCACGGCCGGCGCGCCCGGGTCCGGTGGCCGGGTAGCGACGGCGCAGACCTTCTAGCGAGAGCTCGCGCAATCGCACCATGCCGGTCACACCCTCCGGCAGCGGTGCGCGCGGGAAGATGGGTGCGCCCATCTCGAGCTTCAGGTGGCAGCGCGCGACCAGCGCGGCGTTGTTCTCGAGCAGTAGCTCGGCCTGCTCGGCACAACCAGCGCCGCCGCACACCGCACGCACTCGGCGCTCCCATTCGGCCGGCGAGGCCAGCCATGCTTCGGGCGCGCAGAACGAGTCGGGGGTCATGCGCTCGAGCAGCTCGCCCGCGGCCGCTGTGACCGCAGCGCGGTGGGCTTCGTGGTCGCGCGGCTCCAGCATCCACACGTCACCCGTCGCCACCGCCGGCACGCCGATGCGCCAGCTCTCCGCCAGCCGCTCGCGCAGCCCCGGCCGCTCGGCGGTGATGCCGCGCACGCCCAGCCACAACCCGCCCGCACTCGCGCGCGCACCGCGCCGCGTGAGCCCGCGGGCGATCTCGTCCGACGCACTCACCGCCGAGGGCACGCCCACCGCCATCAGTGCGGTGGCGAGTCCCGGTGATTCGACGATGACGTGCAGCCCCGCGTGGTGCTCGCCCACGCAGCGCACCAGGTCGAACGCGTCATCCAGA
>CAZADU010000804.1:0-1824 GCA_964483945.1 uncultured bacterium | reverse complement strand
ACGTCCACGAGAGCACGGTCGGGACTGGTGAGCAGCGGCAACACCTCGTCGAACACCAGCCGCACCGGCACCGGCAGCAACAGTGCCATCGCGGCGAGCGACGCGGTGAGGCGCGCCGTGTACGAGCGGGCCGGCGGACGGACCAGCAACGAGGCGAACAGTTGCGCGACAGGAGGGAGCATGAAGGCCACGCACACGACCGCCGCGGCGATGCTCCACTGCAATGCCGCAGTGTGCGCCGGCGAAGCGGGCAGCGCACGGATCCAGCCGGCGAACGCGGTGAAGCCGATGGCTCCAAGTGCCGGCAGCAGCATCGGCACGAGCAGGCGAAGCGCGCGTCCCACCCCGCTCGGCTCCAGCAGCACGTCCGCGAACGCGTCGCCGGTGAGCGCGCGGTCGCGCGCGTCCCAGGACTGGGTGAGTGCGAACATCGCGGCGAACATCAGGAACAGCGCGAAGTCGGGCCGGCCAGCGAGCAGTGAGGCGAACGCGCCTGCGAAGACGACCGCCGTCCAGCGCAGGAGCCCGGCGCGGGCACGTCCCCCTGTGGCTTCGGCGGCATGCACCGCGGCGGCGTGCGCGGCGAGCCTCGCTTCGTCGAGCGAGCCATCACCCGCGCCCTCGCGGCGCGGGCGCTCGCCGGCTGGGCCGGGATCGGGTGCTCCTTGCGTCGGCTCCATGACCGGGCGAGCATAGGCGCTCACATGAGGAGGCTCCAAGCATGCGCATCGAGGTGAGGCTGTTCGCGCAGGCGCGCGAACGCGTCGGCAGCGGCACGGCGAGGCTCGAACTGCCCGCTGGCAGCTGCGTGGACGATGCGCTGGACGCGCTCGAGCGCGTGCACCCGTCGCTCGCCGAACTGCGCCCGCACCTGGCGGTCGCGCTCGACGGCGCGCTCGCCGGGCGCGCCGATGCGCTGGCCGACGGCAACGAGCTGGCGCTGTTGCCGCCGGTGAGTGGGGGCTGACGGCCGCATGGCGATCCGCACGCGCGCGACAAGGCCGGCCCGCTGGCGCATCGTGCCCGTCACACCGGCACGCTGGCCTGACCTCGAGCAGTTGTTCGGCCCGCGCGGTGCCTGTGCAGGATGCTGGTGCATGTTCATGCGGCTACCGCTCGCCGAGTTCAAGCGCGGCAAGGGTGAGGGCAACCGCCGCGCGCTGCGCGCTCTGGTCAAGCGGCGCGCGCCCGGGCTCATCGCCTACGCGGGTCGCGACCCCGTGGGGTGGATCGCCGTCGCGCCGCGTGAGGAATACCGCCGGCTCGAGACCTCGCGCGTGCTGGCACCGGTCGAGGGAGAGCGCGTGTGGGCGTCACCCTGCTTCTTCGTCAAGGCCGGCCATCGCGGCGGCGGGCTCTCGCTGGCGCTGCTCGAGGCGGCCACCACGTTCGCGCAACGACACGGTGCGGGCGCGCTCGAAGGCTATCCCAACGCGAACACCGCGCATGCGCAGGCGGCCGCGTTCGTGTGGACGGGATTCGAGTCCACGTTCCGCCGCGCGGGATTCGCCGAGGTGGCACGCCGCTCGCCCACGCGGCCGATCTTACGAATGTCCTTCCGCCCTCGCGCTAGCCGACCGGCCGCGGCCAAGCGGAGTGCGCGTGGCTGAACTGGTCCGCTCGCCGATCGACGTGGTCGCACTGTTGGCGGCCGCCGCACACCCCTTGTGCGGCGCGGTCAACCTGTTCCTGGGCACCACGCGCGACCACCACCAAGGCCGTCGCGTGCTGCGGCTCGAGTACGAGGCCTACGACCGCATGGCGCTGGACGCACTCGAGTCGCTCGAGCGCGCCGCGCGCGAGCGGTTCGGGCTCGCGCACTGT
>CAZADU010000803.1:0-1905 GCA_964483945.1 uncultured bacterium | reverse complement strand
AAGTGATGGGCCTCAGCTCCACGCTTCGACCCGAACCCGCCACCACTCCCGAGCGGCTGCCTCGGCCGCCGCGGTACTGAACTCCGTTCTGTCGGGCAGAACGCACGGCCGCTGTCCGACACTTGGGCGGCGGCATGCTTTGTCAGCATTCGGGCTGTCTTGGTATGGCATGAGGTGGGAAACTCGTCGTGTCCCCACTGGCGGCCTTCGCCGCCCCGCGCACGGCTGCGCCGTACTCCGCGCCACGAGGCGCGTTCTCGAGAAGCGCAGACGCTGCGCGCCGCCGACCCACTGGCGGCAGGTCGTCCTGATGAACCGCGGCTCTGCTTGCATCTCTCGATCGCTTCGCGACGCCACGCTCCTTGCGTCGCTGATGCTCGCGGTCGTGACTCCGGCGCTCGCGCGCACGGCGCGGGTGCCGGAGGATTTCTCGACCATTCAGGCCGCCGTGGATCACCTCGTGCAGTTCTACGCCGCGGACACCGTGCTCGTGCAGGCCGGACACTATCCGGAACGAGTCTTCATCCAGGAGGCCGTTTGCCTCATGAGTGTTGCCGCACCGGGAAGCGCTGTGTCGCAGGCGAAGATCGACGGACTCACGGTCCAGCCGCCTTCGGACGGATCGACGATTCGAGTCATCGGCATTCACATTACGGGCCCGGCTGTGACGAGGAGTTCAGATGGCCCGGACAATGTCCACTACGAGTCCTGCCGATTCGACGCAGGGATGGAGGGGCCGAGCTGGTACCCGGATGTCGCGTCCATCGTCATGCGTCGCTGCACGCTGTCCGGACGCATAGCGCTGTGCGCGAGGGTTGCTGTGATCGTGGACTCGTGCACGGTGTACGGGCCGCTTGTCCTGCTCGCGGACGGTGCCGCTGTCGTCACGAACAATCGGTTCGAAGACGTCCCGGGAACCGCGGTCACCCTGTTCAGCGACCAGCGGGCGTATGTTGCGCGAAACGTCGTGCGCGGTGGAAGCGGTGGCTTGCACATCAGGACAGGTACTCAGGATGAACTGCGTGTCGAGGACAACTGGATCGAAGGCTGCACTGGGACGGGACTCCGCGCCGAGTCATCCCCGTGGAGCTATCGATCCGTGATCGAGCGGAATCACGTCTCGCGGTGTGGGGGCACCGGCATCGACGCGTCCGGGTTGATTCGCGCCGTAGACAACCGAGTTTTCGGCTGCGGCAGCCACGGCATCAACTTGATCCAGACCGAGGAGATCGGGCTCGTGGAGGGAAACGTGGTGGGGCGTCGCGGTGGCGACGGCATCCGGCTGCGGCTCGACTTTGCGCAAGATCCCACCGGCTTCCACACTCAGGGCAACACGGTCTACGCGTGCGCCGGCTCCGGTATCGTCGCGCTGGGCCTGACCGCGGGCTCGGTGTCGAACAACATCGCGTTCCGGAACCGCGGGTTCGGGCTTCTCACGACCGGCAGCGATGCCGCTCCCGTCTCCTGCAATGACTGGTTCGAGAATCTGGCTGGCGCGACATCGGCTTCACAAGGGTCAGCAAGTGACCTGGCTGTGGACCCACGCTTCTGCGACCTCGCGAACGACGACGTGCATCTTCGAAGCGACTCTCCCCTGCTTCAGGCACCCGGTTGCGGCCGGATCGGCGCACTCGGTCAGGGCTGCGAGCCGCCGGTCGAGATCGCGTTCCGGCTCACGCCCAGTACTTTCCATGTCGCCTCCCACGGACGTTGGGTCACCGGGGAACTCGAGCCGCGAGTGCCCTTCTCGGCCGATGCAATCGACTTGGCGTCCATTCGACTGAACGGCGTAGCTGTGGATCAAGCTGCGCCCATCGGACCTGGCGAGCGCGGGCGCAGCGCACATCGAACACTCACCGTGAGATTCGACCGGGACGCGGTGTCGCGTACGCTCACGCATGGCGA
>CAZADU010000802.1:0-2474 GCA_964483945.1 uncultured bacterium | reverse complement strand
TCGGGCTGTGGGCGCTGCGCGGCGAGGGCTTCGAGGCGGGATTGCACGCCATCGCGTTCGCCGACATGGGCACCGCGTGGAACAACCCCGACCATCGCTGGGATGTCACGAGCCAGCGCTTCACCACCGACGTGGGGTTCGGGCTTGCCAGCACCGAGGATGACATACGCATCTACGTGGCCCGAGACCTGAGCGACCCGTCCGCCGAGTACGTCTGGTCCTTCCGCTTGCAGCGACCCTTCTAGCCAGGACCGCTTCACTCATGAGCCCGGCTCGCGAGTGAAGCTGCCCAGAAAGCGCGCCCCGCTCCCCTTGCTCCCCGGCCGACTCGCCGAGCCTGCTCGTTGCACGCACACCGCACTCCGCGGTGGCCGGGTCGCGGCGTGGTGTGCGGGCTGCCTGCTGGGGCTGGCCCTGGCGTCGTCTGCCGCAGCGTTCCAGCTCACTTCCATCCGCCCGGCACGCGACTCCGGCCAGCAGCTGTGGGTCGAGCTGCGCCTCGAGGAGCCGATCGAGCCACGTGTCGCGAGCAGCCTCGGGCGCGGCATGCCGGCGACGTTGTCGCTGCGCGCGGAACTCTGGCGACGCCGCAACGGCTGGTTCGACCGGCTGGAGCGATCGGTCGAAAGCTCGTTTCGCATCCGGCACGACGTGGGCCACGACGTCTGGCGCCTGGACCGTCCGGGCGCACCCTCGCTCGTGGTGGGCACCCTCGACTCGTTGAGCCTGCTGCTCGAGCGCACGCTCGTCATCCCGGTGGCCTCGCTCGAGAAACTGCCGGCGACGGCTCCGTTCTACGTGGTGGTGGTCGCCTCGCTGCGCCCACTCGACCTCGAGGACGTCGAGGAGGTCGAGGGCTGGCTCACGGGCGAAGTGAAGAGCACGGGTGGCTCGGGCGGGCTCGGGATCCTCACCGCGATTCCTCGCTCGGTGTTCGACGCGGCGCGCAACTTCGCGGGCTTTGGTGACGAGCGCTCGCGCATGATCAGCGCCGAGTTCACGCCGGCCAACCTGCCGCTCGATTCGCGCTGAGCGGGAACGAAGTCGGTCGAGGCCGCAGTACGCACGGCCGGCCGACCGATGGGCAGCCGTTCGGTCCCTATGGTTCGGCGGGACGGAAGCGCGACTACCGCGTGACGACCACGCGCACCGCACCGCCCTGACCGTCGCGCGCGCGGGCGAACACCACTTCGCCTCGCACCAGGCGACCCGCACGGTCGCTGCCGTTCCAGCTCCACGCCACGCTCTTGCCTCCCACCGTCGGTGGCACGCTGGCGATGCGGCGGCCGGAGGCGTCGAACAGGTCCAGCACCGAGGCCTCGGTGCCGAAGCGCGAGAAGCTCACCGCGCCGTGCGCCACCGGGGCGGCCACGAGCCGCGCCGAGCCGGCGGCCGGAGCCGCGGCGGCCACCGCGCGCATGAACTCACCCAGGCCCGCCACCTGCGTGGGATGCGCGAGCGTGGCGTTCTCGATGGTGCCGTTCGCATTGGCGGTCAGCCCGCCGAACAGCGCGCGGAAGTCCTCGGCCCAGATCTCGTGCGGGCGGTCGGCATGTGGTGCCAACGCCGTGTTGTAGTCCTCGGACAGCCCGCGCAGGTTCATGTAGCGCTCCCAGCGGTCCGCGTCGGAATCGGGCAGGAGCGCGTACTGCACCACGTGCCCCAGTTCGTGCGCGAACTCGCTGTGCTGGTGCTCGCGCGACAATTCGCGCACGCCGGGCGAGAGCAGGATGAGCCCGGGGCCCGCCGCCGACTCGAGGCTCGCGCGGCGCGGGTACGGGAGGATGAACACCTCGGCCGAGACGAGGTCCATCGGAAACGTGACCTCGGCGAGCGCTGCGCGCACCTCGGGGACGTCGAACGCGTGGAACGCGCCGTCGCCCGGGTTGGCGATGAGCGGGTCCGTCGTGCTGGTGACGAGCTCCCAGCGGGCCCCTCCCGGCAGCTCGAGCCACAGCTTGCCGTCTTCGGTGCGGCAGTAGTCGCGCAGCGTCTCGGCGGCATCGTGCATGACGATGCCGGCTACGTGGGCGGCTGCGGTCCGCACTTCGCTGGCAGCCGCCACTCGGGAAGAGAGGGCGAGCGCAGCACAGGCGACGAGGGCGCGGAGCATGGCAGGAGGCGGGGTCATGCTAAGACTCTAACGCGACGAATGTGCCACCGCGAGCCTGTGCACGGCGCTGGAGGGCACACTGCAACGGCCACGCAACGTGCTGGGATGGCGTGCCTTACACACCACCGCGGCAGTGCACACACGCACCATGGCCAAGCCGTGGCGGCACACGTGTTCGCTCGGCGGGCGTTCAGGCCCAGTCCCGCGCGAACGCTGGGTGCGGCGGCCCAGCTGGCGACGGACAGCCGTCAACAGGCCAGGCGGCTTCTCAGACGGCTCTTCAGGAGCATGCCGGCGATCAGCTCGTCGGGAAGCTCGGCGCGGAAGCCGGCGTGCTCGCCGGTGCGTCGCCCGTGCTGGG
>CAZADU010000801.1:0-1538 GCA_964483945.1 uncultured bacterium | reverse complement strand
CCAAGTCCTTCGACGGACTCGACTTCCGGAAGCTCTACTCGACCTGCGACGAGATGAAGACCGGGAAGTGACGCACCCGAAAGCGCTGGCAGGGAGTTGAAACGGGCAACGCACGCGATGTGACGCGGAAACGCACCCGGTCGCGATGGTTGCGACCCCGGATGCTTTACGCCCGTAGGGGTAATATCGGACGTCCGCGCTCGGAGGTCAACCCCCAATCGTACGAACGCGGTGCCGGCTGCGAGCCGTTCCATGGATGGGGAACGGCCCCCCCGCCGCCGCGCCCACCGGGCCAGCGGAGCGTTCGCGTGCCGTCGGAGGCACGGGCGAGCATGGGGCTATGCGCTCAGAACACCCAGTGGATCTGCATCGCCAGGTTCTGGCGCGTCTGGCGGTCGTCCGCCGCCGTCTCGAACTCCTGACCGCGGAACTCGAACTGGTAGCCCAGCTCAAGCGACCACCCGGACTTCGCAGGTGCGTAGCCGAAGCCGAACGCCAGGGCATTGGCGATCCACTCGTTGTCCACCGTGAACTCGTCCTCGTCCACGCGGCGGTGGGAGTACCCCGCCCGCGCGCGCATCTGCGGGCCGAGTTCGCGCTCGAAGCCCGCCCGTATGTCCCACGCCACGCGCTTCGGGCCCTCTCCCGTGATGTTCGAGCTGTGGATGTCGCGCGCCCAGTGATACTCCACGCCCACGATGCCCTTCTCGATCTTGCAGCTGGCACCACCACCGTACGTCACCGCCCAGCGGCGGTTCTCCTGGTGGACGACGCTGTCGGGATAAGCGAGCGAATCGGTACCGGCGCGATCGAACGTCACGTTCATGAAGTGATTGAACGACGTCTGGTCGTTCGCGTTGGGCGGGTCGATGGTGATCTCGTCCGCCGCGGTGGCCATCGAGGCGGCAAGTGCGAGGCGACTCGGCGTCCAGCGCAGGCGAGCGCGCATCTCGCTCGACTCCTCCTTGCGCGTCAGCAGGTTGCCGCGGCCGGAAAGCGGCTCGGTCCCGGTACCGCCCGAGGCCGAGAAGCGCCAGTCCGCCTCCGAGTCCGAGCGCCGCCCGGTGCCCGTCACGCCGTACTCGAGCGTCGGGCCGAGCTTGCCGACGAGCGCGGCCTGACCCGTCCAGAACGGACGGTCCTCCTGGACCTCGGAGGTCGAGCGCTGCTGCTCGTTGAGCGCTTTGTACTTGTCGGTCGAGTGTTCGATGCCGAGCCCGATGCGAGCGGCATTCCCGACCGAGTAGGCCGTGGACAGGCCGAGGGAGTTGGTCTCCACCGTCATGTCCGTGGGCGAGAACTCGCTCGGCGGCGTGAGCTGCCCACCGGCCTGGTCGATGTAGTCCCCGGCCGAGTTGCTGACGATCTCGCGGTACTGCTCCTCGAGGTGTTCGTTGCGGAACCGCGAGTGCAGCGCCCAGTTCAAGTGGCCATGGAAGAAGCGGGGCAGCTTGCCGCCGAGGATCGCGGTCACCTCCGGGTGCGAGAGTCCCTGGCGCACCTCGACGACGTCGGAATAGGGCCGGTCCCACTGCAGG
>CAZADU010000800.1:0-3247 GCA_964483945.1 uncultured bacterium | reverse complement strand
GGACAAGGTCGGCGAAGTCGCCGCCTGTCGTGCTGCCGGTCTCGATCGCGAACCACGTGTAGCCGGCGCGCGCGCCCGTGCCACTGCACGCCAGGATGCGCGCTGCACCGAGCGGATTGCGGAAGTCCTGTAGATAGACGGCGCCTGCCGCCCCCGCACCATAGAAGCCAAACGCACTCGCATCGGCGCCAAGATAGGTGTTGGTGCCCTGCAGCGACGTGAGTGCGTCGAACAGGTTCACCACGAGCCGAACGGGGCTGGTTCGAAACGCGCTCACCGTGAACCAACCCGAAGCCGCCAAGCCCGGCCAGATCTGGTAGAGCGCCGGCGCGGGCGAGAGGGTGTTGTACGCACCCGCGCTCGCCGCGACGTCGGGGCCGAATGCGCGCAACTCGAAGCTCGCCCCGACGGCCGCGCTCAACTGCTGCAAGTCCTGCTGGTCGGACAACGGATTGATGGTCTGGCTCTGGGAAGCGAAGAACGAGGCCAGCGCCGCGCCCGAGACAGGCACCTGAGGCGAGCGCAGGGCGGCGTCCGCGGCCGGGGCCGAGAGCAGCGCGCAGGCGATCCAAAGCAGCAAGAACAAGCGGCGCATTCGAGTCCTGAGTGGCGTGCGTCTCGGCACGCCGTTTGCGGGGCCAGGGGATCGTCCACGCCCCTGATGTCCACCCGTGCCCCCGCGAGGAGCGGTCATGTCCGCGCTCGCGTCATTGTTCGCGGCCGCGCTTTCCTGCGCGCCCAGCTTCCACACCATAATCACTGAAGTCTACTACGACGCACCCGGCGATGACACTGGCCATGAGTTCGTCGAGCTCTGGAACCCCGGCCCTGGGACGGCCGCGCTCGCCGGGCTACGGCTCGAGGCGGGTGACGGCGGGGGGCCGGGCCGCTGGACGCTCCGCTGGACCGGGAGCCCCGGCGACTCGCTCCGGGCGGGTCAGCGGTTCGTCGTGGGCGGCGCTCTGGTGACACCCGCGCCCCAAGTGGTGGTCGCACTCGACCTCCAAAACGGCCCCGACGCCGTAAGGCTGGTGTGGCCCGATGGCTCGGCCGAGGTCGTGGGTTGGGGCTCGCACGAGCACGCCGAGTACTTCTGTAACACGCCCGCCCCGGACGTGACGTCGGGCGCGTCGCTGGCGCGCGTGCCGGACGGAGCGGCGACCGGCTCCAACACGGGCGATTTCCGTGCCGCCACGCCCTCGCCGGGCGTGCCCAACGTGCGCACTGTGGACGCCGCGTTGGCGCGCGGGCGCCTGGCGCTGGATCCGGCGCAGCCCTCGCCTGGCGGCAGTGCGACCCTGGCCGTCGTGCTCGTGAACGCGGGGGCCACCGCCTGGGGTGCGGACGATGCGAGCCTGCGCGTAAGTGGCGAGCTGTTGCTCGCCCCGGTGTCGGTGGTCGCCCCCGCCCTCGCCGCGGGCGAGACACTGTCGGTGAACCTGTCGCTCACGGCGCTGCGCGCAGGCCGCGGCGCGCTGGCCGTGGCCGTCGCGCTCGTGGGTGACGAGTCCCCTTCGAATGACGTCGACACGCTGCGCGCGCGCGTGGGCCCCGGGCCGCTCGAGATCAGCGAGATCCAGTTCCATCCCGCCGCGAGCGAGGGTGAGTGGGTCGAGGTGCGCAATCGCACACGCGAAGCACTGGCGCTCGACGGGTTCCGCCTCGGCGACCGCTCGGGGGCCGCCTCCCGCGCGGACGCCGGTGCCACGCTCGCGCCCGAGAGCCTCGCCGTCCTGGCGCAGGACCCGACAGCACTCCTGCTCGCGCATCCGTCGCTCGACCCGGCGCGCGTGCGACGCGTCGCACCGTGGTCGGCGCTCAACAACACCGACGACGCCACCGGTGTGGCCGACGTGGTCACACTCAGCGAGGCCGACGGTGTGCCGGTGGAGCGGGTGGCCTACTCAGCCGGAGGTGTGGCCTCGGGTGCGACACTCGAGCAGGCCGATGGCAACTGGCGGCCGTCGCCCTCACCGGGCGGCACGCCGCTCACGCCGCCTCGCCAACTGCCGCCCACCCCCGGGGGGTTCCGCGCCGATCCGCGCCGCGTGCGCGCCGGTGGGGAGACGGTGAAGTTCGCTTGGGAGTTGCCGTGGCCGAACGCTCGCGTGACGCTTGAGCTCTACGACTTGGAAGGCCACCGCACGCGACGGCTCGCGGGCCCGGTGGATTCGGGCGTGCGCGGCGAGCGACCGGTCCTGCTGGAGTCGCTGGCACCCGGCATCTACTTGGCGGTGTTGCGCGCCGAGTCCGTCGAAGGCTCGTTCACACGCGACGCACCGCTGCGTGTCGAAGGATCGTCGCGATGAGTCGCGCCCGCCCACATGACCCGATCGCGCCAGGCCACCCGTGGCTCGTCACGGTCCTGCTGTGCGCCGCGTGCACGTTCACCGCCTCACGCGTGGCCGCGCAGGACCTGGCCGGTGCCGCGCCGACGGGTGATCTCGACTTGTTCGCGCTGCTCGAGCACGCTCTGCCGAGTGGCGAGGGTGGGCTCACGGCCGCCGCGTCCAGCACGCGCTGGTGGGGGCTACGCGAGCTCGAGACACGCACAGTCGCGCTGGGTGGGGGCGTGCGCGCGCTGCGCCTGGCGGCGGGCCTGTCGCAGACGGGCGCGCCCGAACTCGGCTGGACCACGCTCGCGTTCGCCGCGGGCGGTGTCGCACCAGGTGCCGGTGCCGCGGTGCGCGTCGTCACGTGGCGCGACCGGGACCGGCCGTGGAGTCCGGGGTTGGCACTCCAGCCTGAGTCGGGGCTCGCGTTCGGCGCCGGTGCCTGGCTCGAGCCGGTAGATGGCGTGCGCCTGTGGGCGAGCGCGCCACAGATGCGCGCCCGAGGCCAACCCCCTCCGCTCGAACGCACGCTCGCACTCGGCGTGCGCGCGGGGGGCGCCTCCGCGATCTGGTGCACGCTGCGAGCACCTCGTGCGAGCGACGACGGCGAGCGCTCGCTGGGCCTCGTACTGGCGCTCGCACCGCTCGAAGCGTGGGCCGAAGTGCGCGATGCGCCGCTACGCGGCTCGGTGGGCCTACGCGCGCGCGCGGGGCCGCTGCGTGTGGGCGCACGCGCCGACTCGCATCCCTGGCTCGGCGAGACGCTGCGCGCCTCACTCGAATGGCACGTGCTTGAAGGGGGCGCGCTGTGACGGCACGCCACGTCGTGCTGCTGCTCTGCTGCCTCGCGGGTACGGCGCGACAGGTCGTGCTGCTGCTCTGCTGCCTCGCGGGCACGGCTCGAGCCGAAGAGG
>CAZADU010000799.1:0-3402 GCA_964483945.1 uncultured bacterium | reverse complement strand
AGGAACGACTTCGCCTCGAGCGCGCGCGAGCGCGGTGCGCTCGCGGTCCTTTCTCGAGTGAACGGACGCGGGGTCCGCGCCGACCTCGCGCGGACCCCGCATCGTCCAGTCACGCCCGCGATCAGCGCCCCGCGCCGACCGCCTGTTGCGTCTCGGTCACGTCCGGCCCGACGACAGGTGCGTGCACCACGCCCTGCTCGAGCCACGTGTAGCGACCGTCCAGGAAGCCACGCGCGATGCCGTAGTTGAACGCATCGTCGTTCGCACCCACGCCCGCGAAGAGTGCCTCGACGCGCCGCCGCGAAGCACGGCAGAACGTGTCGGCCAGCTCGTAGGGCGTGCGGCCACCGGTGCCGCGCTTGACGTCGCGGTGCGCGCGCGAGCACGTGGCGGTCATGGCGAACAGCTCGGCGCCCACGTCCACGGCGCGGAACAGCAGCCCCTGCTTCCTCTCGAGTGAGGGACCGTTCAGCACCATGAGATGGAACATCTGCCGCGCGAGCCGGCGCGACGTGCGCTCGACCCACTGGAGGTGCCCAGCGAGCGGGCCGAACTCGGCGTACTGCGGCCAGTGCCCCCAGCCGAACCAACGCGTCGGGTACCACCACGCGTAGAACATGCCGGAGCGCACCAAGCCCGACAGGCGTTTGCCCAGCGGCACGCCGGGCATGACCACATCGCCCGCGACCTTCAGGTGCAGGTCCAGAGCTTCGCGCGCGATGAACAGGCGCATGACCTGGTTCGAGCCCTCAAAGATCTTGTTGATGCGCAGGTCGCGCATCGCGCGCTCGAGCGGAATGGGCGGCTCGCCGCGCGAGGCCAGGCTCGGCGCCGTTTCGTAGCCACGGCCGCCGCGCACCTGCATGGCGTCATCGCACAGCGCCCAGCCCACGTCGGTGTTCCACAGCTTGCCCATTGCGGCCTCGAGCCGGATGTCGCTCTTGCCCTGGTCCGCGAGCAGGCAGCCAAGGTCGGCCACGGCCTCCATGGCGTAAGTGTCTGCCGCCATCTTGGCCAGCATGTGCGCCACACTCTCGTGGCGGCCCACCGGCTTGCCCCACTGAGCGCGCTCGTTCGCCCACTGCCGGCACACGCCCAGGCACCATTTGCCGAGGGCGGCCATTGTCGCGGGCAGCGTCAGCCGGCCGGTATTGAGCGTGATGAGTGCGAGCTTCAAGCCCTTGCCCTCGCCCCACAGCAGGTTCTCGCGCGGCACGCGCACGTTCGTGAACCGGATCACACCGTTCTCGATGCCGCGGATGCCCATGAACTCCAAACGGTGCGGGATCTCGACGCCGGGCCACGACATCTCGACGATGAACGCGGTGATGGGCCCGGGCTTGCCGTCCTTGCCGGGCGTGCGCGCCATGACCACCATGAGCTCGGCGATGGTGCCGTTGGTGATCCACAGCTTCTCGCCGTTCAGGATCCACGCGCTGCCGTCCGCGGACGGCACGGCCGTCGTGGTCATGCGCGCGGGGTCCGAGCCGACCTCCTTCTCGGTCAGCGCGAACGCCGAGATGGCGCCCTTGGCCAGGCGCGGCAGGAAGCGATGCTTCTGCTCGGGCGTTCCGAACATCTTGACCGGTCCGGGCACGCCGATGCTCTGGTGCGCCGACAGCAGTGCGACCAATGGGCTGCTCACGGTGGAGATGAGCGACATCGCACGACAGTAGGTGTACTGCGACAGCTCGAGCCCGCCGTACTCGCGCGGGATCTTGATGCCGAATGCACCCATCTCGCGCAGGCCCTGGATGGTCTCCTCGGGGATGCGGGCGTCTCGTTCGATGCGCTCGGCATCCACCTTCTCGCGCAGGAAGCGCTCGAGCGTGGCGAGGAACTTCTCGGCGCGATGCTGCTCCTCGGCGTCGGGCTCGGGCCACGGGTGGATGAGCCCCAGCTCCAGCTTGCCCAGGAACAACTCGCGCAGGAACGACGGAGCTTCCCAGGTGGTCTCTCGTGCGCCCTCGGCGACCGCGCGGGCTTCGTGCTCGCTCACATGCGGCTGGATGTCACTCATGGTTCCCTCGAGTGGTGACGCGCGGGCGTTCCGGCCATGGAGGCCCTGGCGCGAGACGACAGCGGCGAATCTAGCCCTTGGCCGAGTCCGGGCGCCAATCGCCCCATGCCGGACCGACCGGTACGCGTGCCCCCTCGTTCTCGGCAGCTCTGGGCGCGGGCTTGAAGGACTCGCCGGGGGAGGAAAGCCGCTTGCGCTCGGCTCCCTGCAGAGGGCTCCCCGCATTCGAACCCCGCGGCTCGGCGAGAGGCTCGGAACGGATCCCACCGTCAGTGCGGCAGAGGCCAGTCTGGTAGATCGCCCACCGTGACTCGAGCCTCACGCTCGCTTCGCGACCGCCTCGGCCCGAGACTCGGCCGGCGTCTCGCGCCAGCGCGCCCAACCGGTCCCTTCGTGGCCGAAGCGGAACGCCTCGGGGTGCATGGCCTCGGCCAGGCACTCGAGGGCTTCCACCACGCGTGGCCCGGGGCGATTGAACAGCGCATTGCCGTCGCCGAGGAACACGCGACCCTCTCGTACCGCGCGCAGTTCGTTCCAGCCGGGATGCGCGACGAGCGGTGTCATCTCGGCGCGTGTGCGCGCGAGGTCGAACCCGCACGGTGTGATCCAGATCACGTCGGCGTCGGCCTCGATGAGCTTCTCGAACGAGACGACGCCTGCGTGCCGTCCTGGCTCGCCCAGCACGTCCTGCCCACCGGCGAGCGCGATGAGTTCGGGTGTCCAGTTGCCGGCGGCCATGAGCGGTTCGATCCACTCGATGCAGGCCACACGCGGCACCGCGCGGCCGTTCGCACGTTCGGCGATGCCGCGCATGCGCGCGCGCAGCCGAGTCACCAGCTGCACACCGCGCTCGGGTACGCCGAGCGCGCCGGAGATCGCGCGCATGTCGGTCCACAGGCTGACGAGGTCGTCGGGCTGCATGCTCACGATGGCCGGCTTCGACCGCAGCCCGGTGCGCAGCGCCTCCTCGACGTCGCGCAGGCTCACGGCACACACTTCACACTGCACCTGCGTGACCAGCAGGTCGGGGTTCAGTGCGGCGAGCTTCTCGTGGTCCACCTCGTACACGCTCAGCGCCTGCGACAGGATCGTGCGCACGTCGCGGTCGATCTGCCCCGACGCCCGCGTCGGATCGAGCCGCGGCCGCGTCACGGCGGGTAGCGCCTTCACCCACTCGGGGTGGTCACACTCATGCGAGCGGGCGACCAGTCGGTCTCCGCAGTCCAACGCGCATACGATCTCGGTGCCAGACGCGAGCAAGGTCACGACTCGGCGGGGTTCCAGGGGGAGGCCTCCTCGGGAGCGGACGGGCATGCCCAGACGACGGCCGGTCACCGCGGGCTGCGCTCTGTCATACCCCGCAGTCCCGCGTTTTCGCCCAG
>CAZADU010000798.1:0-1605 GCA_964483945.1 uncultured bacterium | reverse complement strand
GTCCGGAATCGCGCCGCGGCGATGCGCGCGGCCGGAGCCGGTCGGCGTGCGGAGACCAGCGCGCGCCATGCCGCCGGCAAATGGCTAGCGGGTCCTGCGGCACTCGTCGTGGCGCGCAGTACCAGCGCACACGAGACGCGCAGCAGCAACTCGAGCAAGAGTACGAACCCGAGCAGGAACAGAACGAGCCACGCCGCGGGCAACAACCCCCAGCCCGCGAGCCACGCGGCGGCGCCCGGCACGAGCACGGCACGGGCGGGTGCGCTCGCATCACGCGCGAGGTGCCGCTCCACTGCAGCGGGCGCGATTGGGAGCGCCAACCACTCGGGGCCGGGCGGGTGGGCGGCGAGCGAGACCTGTCGAGCGCAGGCGATTGTCGCGCCGGCGGCCGCGATCGCGCCGAGCACGACGGCCAACTGGCGCGCCGCGGCGGGCGGACCCGCGTGGCGCAGGGAGCCGTCCAGCGGCACACGCACCTGCCAGTAGGTGAACGCGGCGACCGAGAGTGCCAGCACGCCCAGCACGAACCACAGCCGCACCCCCAGCTCCTGCGCGCGGCGGGCGGTGAGGCGGCGGGCGAGCGCGCGAAAGGCGCGATCCGAATCCGGGGTGGCGCTGGACATGGAGCCCATTGGGCCTTCGATGATAGCGGATTCGGTGGAAGGAACTTGTCCCCGCTTTGCCACGGCCGCCGGGGCGGTGGCACCCTCGCGGCATGAGCCGACCCCTTGCCGCGGTGTGGTCGCCGAGCTATGGCTGCGACATCGGCACGCACGTGTTCCCGACCGCCAAGTACGCGGCGGTGTACGAGCTGTTGGTGGCCTCCGGCCACCTGGACCGAGGAGCGGACGTGTCGCCGCCGCCCGTCACGCGCGAGCTGCTCGAACAAGCGCACGACGCCGACTACCTCGACGACCTCGCCGCACTGCGCTGGACGCCGCGCACGCAGTACAGCGAGCTGCCGCTCACGCGCGAGGTCGTGGACGCGTTCTCGCTCGGCGCTTCGGGCACCACACAGGCCGCACGCCTGGCGCTCACACACGGTGCGGCAGCACACTTGGGCGGTGGGCTGCACCACGCCTACGCCGGCCACGCCGAGGGCTTCTGCTACATCAATGACCTCGCCGTGGCCGCGCGTGCGATGCAACACGAGGGGTTGGCCGCGCGAGTCGCGATTGTGGACCTCGACGTGCATCAGGGGAACGGCACCGCCAGTATCTTCCGCGACGACGACAGCGTGTTCACGCTGTCCCTGCACCAGGAGCACAACTACCCGGTGCCCAAGGAGAAGAGCGACCTCGACGTGGGCCTGGACGACGGCGCCGGCGACGACGAGTACTTGGCCGCTCTGGCGACGGCCCTCGAGCGCGTGTGGGCGTTCGCGCCGCAGCTCGTGCTCTATCAGGCGGGCGCCGATCCGTTCCGCGACGACTTGCTGGGCGGGCTGCGATTGTCGCTCGAGGGGCTCGAGGCGCGCGACCGCGCGGTGATCGACGCCTGTGCCGCGCGCGGGATCGCCGTGGCCACGACGCTCGGCGGCGGCTATTCGCGCCGGTTCGAGGACCTCGTGCGTATTCACGCCACCACCAGCCGCGTGGCGCTCGA
>CAZADU010000797.1:0-3364 GCA_964483945.1 uncultured bacterium | reverse complement strand
AAGAACTTCCCGGGATGCACGCGGCTCGGCACGACGTAGTCGCGCGCGCCCTCGGGCGTCTGCTTCACCAGCAGCGGTGTTTCGATCTCGAGGAAGCTCTGGCCCGACAGGTACCCGCGCGCGGCCATCGCGGCCTTGTGGCGCAGCGCCAGCATCGCGGACAGCTCGGGGCGGCGCAGGTCCAAGTAGCGGTACTTGAGTCGCAGGTCCTCGCTGGCGAGCTGGTGGTCATCGTTCACCTGGAACGGCAGCGGGTCGCTGGCCGAGAGCAGCTTGAGTTCGCGCGCGTCCACCTCGATCTCACCGGTGGCGAGATCGGCGTTCACGGCGTCCGTGGGGCGTTTCATCACCACACCGCGCACGGCGAACACGAATTCGTTGCCGAGGCGCGATGCGCGCTCGAGCAGTTCCGTGCCGCCCGTCTCCGGGTGGAACACCACCTGCGTCAGGCCGTAGCGATCGCGCACGTCGGTGAACAGCACGCCGCCGTGGTCGCGTGAGCGGTGCAGCCACCCCATGAGCGTCACGGTCTGGCCCGCGTGCGCCGCCTTCAGCTCACCGCAGGTGTGGGTCCGCCGCCAATCGCCGATTCCCTCGAGCTCGTGTGCCAAGTCGTGTCCTCTCCGGTTCAGCTATTCAGACCAAGCGGGCCGCGAGCTCGTCCGCGAGTGCTTCTCGCTTCACGGCGCCTTGTTCGCCCGTTTTCGAGTCCTTGAGCGCCACCTCGCCACGCGCCCATTCCTCCTCGCCGGCGATCACCACGAAGCGGGCCTTCGCCTTGCCCGCGGCTTCCATCTGGTTCTTGAAGCTGCGCCCTTCGACGTCGCATTCGACACGGAACCTCGTGCGCAACTCGCGCACGAGCGCGACCACACCCGCGCGCATGCCCTCGCGTGCCACCACGTAGACGGTGTCCGGCGCGGGCAACGCGAGTCCGCGCTCCTCCATCAGCAGGAGTGCCCGGTCCATGCCGATCGCGAACCCCACGCCCGGCGTGGGGTTGCCGCCCAGTTCCTCGATCAGGCCGTCGTAGCGCCCGCCGCCTCCGAGGGCGCTCTGGGCACCGAGCGAGGGGTCGTGCACCTCGAACGCCGTCCGCGTGTAGTAGTCGAGTCCGCGCACCAGGCCATGGTCCAGCTCGTACGCGATACCCGCGGACTCGAGCCCGGCGATCACCTGGTCCCAGTGCGCGCGATCCTCGGCATCCACCACGTCCAGCATGCGCGGCAGCCTGTCACCCAACTCGCGCAACACGGCGAGGTCACTCTCGTCCTTGGTGTCGAGCACGCGCAACGGATTCTGCTCGAGCCGCCGCTTGGAGTCTTCCGATAACCGGGCCGCGCTCGGCGACAGGAGCTCGCGCAGCCGCGCGCCGTACTCGCGGCGTGACGCCGGCTGGCCCACCGTATTGAGCTTCACGGTGAGCCCGCGGAAGCCCCACGCCTCGTACAGGTCCACGAATAGCGCGATCACTTCCACGTCCGCACCGGGTGCGGCAGAACCGATCAGCTCGCAGTTCACCTGCGAGAACTGCCGGTAGCGTCCCTTCTGCGGCCGCCCGTAGCGGAACACGGGCCCCATGCTCCACAGCCGGTGAACGCGGGCCCGCCCGCCGAGCCCGTGCTCGAGGAACGCGCGCATCACACCCGCGGTGAACTCCGGGCGCAGCGCCAGCTCGCGCTCGCCCAAGTCGGTGAATCGGTACATCTCCTTCTGCACCACCTCGCTGGATTCGCCCGACGTGCGCGCGAACAGTTCGAAGTCCTCGAACATGGGCGTGCGCAGTTCGCCATAGACGTAACGATCGAGCACGCCGCGTGCCTGCGATTCGGCCCACGCCCAGCGCGCGGCTTCGTCGGGGAGCAGGTCACGCGTGCCACGCGGGGCCTGGTGCTTGGGCGCCATCTCAGGCCGCTCCGCTGCGCCGAGCGCGCGCGAAGCCCCACACCTGGCCGAGGACCGCGCCCAGCGTGTCGGCCGCCCAGTCGAGCGGTGTGGAGTCGCGCCCGGGTACACCGGATTGGAAGATCTCGTCACACACGCCCAGCGCCGAGATCGCGAGCACGGCGAGTAGTGCGCGTCTCATCGCCGGCACACCGGGCCACGTGGCGCGTGCCGCGCGCCCCACCAGCCAGCTCAAGCCACCGTATTCCAGTGTGTGCGCGAGCTTGTCGCGGTACTCGAACGTGCCGGGAATGGCGAGCCCCGGTTGCGCACTCAAGATGAAGATCAGCGCCACGTAGAGGATGACCCCCACCCAGAGCAGAGGCACGCCCTTCGCCACTTCCGTGTGCACGGCTGGGGTCGGCAAGCGGTCCTCCGCGGCGTGGGTGCGGCCCGGAAGGGGCCGTGGAACGGGCCAAGTTAGCATGCGAGCCGCGAGGGCGTCATGGGCTCGACGCGCCCGCCGCGGGCTTGCGCCGGCATTCGCGGCGAGTGGCGTGCCACGCGCGCCCGCAGACCATGCCGGATTGCGGCTGCGAGCGCGCGGCTGGCTTGACGCACCCCGATGCCAAAGCTAGATTGCCCCGGCCTTTTCGCGGGGTGTTCGCTTCCCCCGCCATGGGCGCCGCTAGCTCAATTGGCAGAGCAACTGACTCTTAATCAGTAGGTTCTTGGTTCGATTCCAAGGCGGCGCACCAACTTAGCATCAGGAGCCTGGCCCGGGCTCAGTCCAGCGTGACGCCGAGAATGCGCTCGATCACCCGGGCTGCGTCGAAGTGGGTCTCGGCCAGCGCACGGGCGGCCCGGCTGTGGCGCGCGTAGTCGCGGTTCACGGCATCGAAGGCGGCCGCGGCCTGCTCCGGCGTCGAGAAGCGGAACACGCCCTCGCCGTTCGGCAACGAGCGGCTGGGGCCGGTGTCCTGTACGACCACCGGCTTCCCGCTTGCGAGGTAGCAGAGTGTGCGGTCGCTGACCCAGGCATTCTGGAACCGCATGCACGAGGGCTTGGCACAGCTGAACTCTCCGCGCGAGCCCTGGATGTAGGACTGGTAGGTCTCGGGCGTACCCGCGACGTCGCTCGAATGGCGGATCCGCCAGCCGTGCGCTTCCATGAGACGCTGTTCACGTGCGTCGGACTCGGTGCGAAGGAAGAGGGCCAGCTCCAGCGACTGACCTGTGAGGCGCGGCAGCTCCTTGAACTCGAGGAACGCGACCCGCTTCGTGTTCTCGATCTGGGATGAGCCGTCCACCAGCCAGTTCTTCGAGTCCCATCCCGAGACCGTCGTCATCGGCGCGGGCCTCGCGTCGAATACGACGGGCCAGTGCTCGAGGGAGATCGGCGGGTGGATGTGGACCCATGGGAGCCCGCAATCGGGGAACATCGCCTCGTTCGTGCCCACGGTCTCGCCGGTCGTGAAGT
>CAZADU010000796.1:0-2281 GCA_964483945.1 uncultured bacterium | reverse complement strand
GGCCACGGTGCAGCGACGCGCGGATGGCGCCCTCTACTACCAGTTCAACTCGGACAAGTCGCTGTTCTTAGACATCAGCGGCGTGCTCTCGGGCGAGAACACGCACGACGGGATCTCGTACACGCTCGGCACAAGCTGGTTCTTCCTAGCGCCGATGGGCCGCCGCTAGGGCCGCAGGTCCCTCGCCACCTCGAACGCGAAGCACGCTCGGCCCGGGCCGTGGCGCCAGAACGGGTTCGGCCGGCCGCCGTAGGGTGCGAGTGAATCCGCGGCGTCGAACGTGGCGCACAGTTCGTAGTGCGTCGAATCGAGCACGGCGTAGCCGTAGGGCGCCTGCGTGACCGGATCGGTGATCGGGACCACCTGCTGCGGGCGGTGCACCAGCAGCGCGTCCAGTTCGAGCGGCAGCGCGCCGCGGTCGCGATGGTGGTTCTCGATGATCTGCGAGAGTTCGGATAACTCGCGCACGCGACGTTGGTCGAGCATCTGCTGACGCACCACGCCCGGTGCGCCTGCGAGCCACAGCCCCAGCAGCGTGACCGCCACCACCCCCAGGCCCGCCACGCGCGCCAGCCGCGCCGGCGCGGCCGCGCGCGGCGCGTCGTCTTCATCGCGCTTCAAGCCGCCCATGTAGTGCGTGAACAGCCAGCCCGCGATGGCGGCGACGATGGCCGCCTTGCTCAGGAACCGCCCGCTCAGCTCGCCCTTCAACAGCCCCAGCAGCACCGCGATGAAGTCACCGATCAGCACGCACGCGGCATTGAACAGCGTGAGGTACGTGAGCCAGCGCCGCACGCCGGAATTGCGTTTTTCGGGGTCCAGGGCGACCGCTCGCCCTGTGTTCCGAGAGGTGAACAGGAACACAGGGAATGCCACCAGCAGCGAGGCGACGCCGAAGCGCACCCAATCGCGCGAGCGGTCCCACACGCTGTCGTCGAACGCGGGGTCGGGAAAGGTGCGCTCGACCAGCGCGAACAGGATCGCCCCCACGTGGTAGGCCACCATGTAGAGCGCGACGAACATGAGCAGGTACAGGAACGCCTCGCGCGCCGAGAACGCCACACGCCGGCGCGGCACGGGAATCCCAAGCCCGGCGTCGTGCCACGCGGCGAGTGCCGACTCGATCTCGTCCTCGGCCCAGCGCGCCTCGCGCAGCGCCACACGAATGGCGTCTCGGCTGATGCCCTTCTTGAGGGCCTTGCGCACGAACTGGTGCAGGTCGGCGTTCACGGCCGTAGTCTGCCCCCGAGCACTCGGGAGCGTCCAGCGGGGCTCATCGAGACCCGGGCGGGGCGGCGACGCCTGGGAGCCCCTGGCGCGATCGGTACGAAGCGCACCTGGAGCCGGTGGTCCAACGCGGCGCAGATCCGTTGGAGCATCTTCAGCGAGTGCCCGGAGTAGTCCGCCGCCTCAAGCCTGGAGATGACCGAGTGCGAGGTGCCCACCAGCCCCGCCAGTTGCTTCTGCGTCAGCCGGGCCTTCGTGCGCAGGTCGAAGATCTGCTCGGCGATTGCGGAACCGACTTTAGCCGATTCGAGCGCAGCCTCTTGGTCCGGCCGCCCGGCGACGTACCGCCGGCGCAAGATCTCCACCCCATCCACCCGGAGAACTTGCTTGCGGCTGGCCATGCTCAATTCTCCCGGTACGTGTGTGAGTTGGGATCCGAGACGAAACGCCGCATCCTCAGTCGCGCCCGATCGATTTCGATGCGGGGGACCGAGGCCTGCTTCTTGACGATGTCGTGGGAGATGCGGAAGAACACCACCTCCGGCATCAGTTCAATTCGTGCCGAAGCTTAGCAATATTGCTAAACGGCCTCAAGACACGCCTCCCGAAGAAGGGCCTTGCCGGGAGGGCGCCAGCCGGGCTGGGGCACCGGGGCGAGCGGATTCTCGCGATCATTGTGGCCGGGTGTCGAGTGTCGGTGGACCCGACGATGCGAACGTCATAGTCACTCCGGCACCGGCATTCTCACGCTGTGGAGCCCGCGCCGCTCGTCGGTCGCCCGCTAGATCAGCGCCCAGCCCAGTTGCGCCTGCGCCCACAGCAGGCCCTGCAGGACGCCGAGCGTGGTGAGCCCAGCGATCACGTCGTCGGCGACCACCCCCCAGCCGCCAGGCAGAACCTGTGCTTCGCGTGCGCCCAGCGGCTTCAAGATGTCGAACACGCGAAAGAGCAGGAAGGCCGCGACGAATACGAGCGGGCGGTGCGGCACGAACAGCAGCGCGATGCTCTGGCCGATCACCTCGTCGATGACGATGGGGCCGGCGTCGTGCCCGAG
>CAZADU010000795.1:0-2134 GCA_964483945.1 uncultured bacterium | reverse complement strand
GTGGACGGCAAGCTGGTCTACTCGAAGAAACAGTCCGGCCGCTTCCCCGATCACGACGAGGTGCTGGCGCTGTTGCCGGCGTAGCCGGCGGGGCACGGCGCCGAGTGCACGAGAGTGCCGCGCGCCGCGAACAGTCGTAGCGGGCATCATGCTCGGCGTGGCCGACTACGCCATCGCTTTCTCGAGCCGCAGCTTGAACCGCCGCTCCCCGGCGCGCTCGAACACGAGCGCGTCGCCCGGCTCGAGCCCGCGTTCTCGGCACCACTTCATGAGGCCGGGCTTATTGGGCGAGCGCGGCCGGAATACCCACGCGCCGTACTGGATGTCGGTCTCGAACGACCAGTCGAGGTCGGTCTCGATCGTGACCGGCTTCACTTCATAGGGCCGCGGCGCGTCCGCCGGACCGCGCGGGCCGATCGCGTCGGGCGGGAAGAACTCGAGGATGTCCCACAGCGGAACGTTCCGCTGCGTGAACGTCCACACGTCCTCGGTGCTCCGAACCGGAATCCGCGCGCTGTCCGCCAAGCCGCTCAGCGCTCCCCGGCCTTCGGTGAGCGGGTCATGGCCGCGGCGGGGCCGTGTCCGAAATGCCGCCCAACTCGCGCTCGAGGAACTCGAGCGAGCGGCGGTTCACCTGTCGCACCTGGTCGGCGGCCGAGATCACGTGTGTCTGTCCGGGAAGCGGCAGGAACTCGAACTTCCGGTTCGCGCGGTTCAGTGCCGCCACCAACTCGAGGCTGTGCACGAAGTACACGTTGTCGTCGGCCGTGCCATGCATGATCAGCAACGGACGTTCGAGGGAGTCCGCCTTGAGCAGCACCGAGCTGCGCGTGTACGCGGCCGAATCCGCGGGCGGCACGCCCAGGTAGCGCTCGGTGTAGAACGTGTCGTAGTCATGCCAGTCCGTCACCGGCGCGATGGCCACGGCCGCGCGGAAGACGTCGGGCGCGTGCATCACCGCCTGCGCGGCGAAGTAGCCGCCGAACGAACCACCCATCACACCGATCCGCTCGGGGTCCATCTCGGGGTAACGTCCGGTCAGTTCGCGAAGCGCCGTGCGATGGTCGGCAAGCGCCGGCCCAATGAAGTCCCCGCGGATGGCGCGCTCGAACATGCGCCCGCGCCACGGTGTCCCACGGCCGTCCACCGTGACCACGATGAATCCCTGGTCGGCGAGCCACTGTTCGCGCAGGTACGCCCGCCCATGCCGGTGGACGCGTGGCCCGACCGGGCCTGCGTACGCCCAGTCCACCACCGGGTAGCGCAGGCCGGGCCGGAAGTCGCGCGGTCGCACGATGAACGCGCGCAGCGAATCGGGCCCGACGTTCAACCACTCCACGTTCGGCTCGAACCCGGGGTCCTCGGCCACCGAGCGCAGTTCGCCCTTCGGCTTGCCGGCCGCGTCCTCGACCCACCAGTGCTTGGCCCCTTGCTCGGGCGAGACGACGCGCACACGCAGGCTCCCGTCGCGCGCGAACACCGCGCTCTCCACACCGCGGCCTTCGCCCACGCGCTTCGTTTTCCACGGCTTGGCGAGGTCCACCCGCCAGAGCTGTGGCTCGGCCGGCTCGTGGCTCGCCAGCACGTAGGCCGTGCGTCGTGCCTCGTCCACGTCATACAGCTCCCGCACGCGCAGCCCGGGCGGCGTGAGATTGCGGCTGGTCGCGTCGGCGAACTGCAGCTCGAGCGTGGGGCCGTTGTCGTCATGCTCGCTCACCCACAGGAAGCTCTTGCCGTTCGCGAGCCAGCGAGGCACACCGTTGGGCAAGTTGAGCCACAGGGCATCACGCTCGCCCAATAGCGGCGCGGTGCGGCCCGTGGCCGGATCCACGCTCAAGAGCGAAGCCTGCTGCTGGCGGCGGTCCATGACGTAGATTGTGAGCGGGCCCGCCGCCGGCCACTCCACACGGCACAGGTAGGGCCACGCCTCGCGGTCCCATTGCACCCACACCGGCGCACCGCCCGTGGCGGGGAACACGGCCAGGCGCACGTCGGCGTTGCGCATGCCGGGCCGCGGGTAAGGGTTCGCCTCAGGTTCGTTCGTCGGATTGAACGGGTCCATGATGCGCAGCCGCTCCATGCCGGCATGGTCGGTGCGCTGTGCGAGCAGCCAGCGCGAATCGGGCGACCACCA
>CAZADU010000794.1:0-1525 GCA_964483945.1 uncultured bacterium | reverse complement strand
CCCGTTGAGCCGAATCATGCGGCCGACGACGCCCGTGTCGCCGGCGAACTCGCGCCGCCAGCAATCCCACGACACCACCGTCACCGCATCGCGGCCCGGCACCTGATCCTCGTCGGCCCGGAAGCCGCGTCCCAGCCGGGGCTCCACGTCGAGCACTTTGAAGTAGTCGCCCGAGACGAGCTGGCCCGCCTGGACCCGGGGCGTGGCCTTCGCGTCGGCTCCGAAGCCAACGCCGATGATCGTGCTGCTCGCCACTACGCCGTCGTAGCACTTCGCGGCGTCCCGGATGTCGAGGTATTCCCGGTACGAGAAGCCCTCGAACGCGCGCTCGGGCGACGTGCTCACGAGGGTGACCACATTGCCGGGGCGGGGCACGGGATAGGGGCGGAACACCAGCGCATCCAGCAAGCTGAACGAAGCCGCCGTCATGCCGATTCCCACCGCGATGGCGGCCACCACGAACAGCGTGAGCCCAGGGACTCGACGAAGGCTCCGCAGGGCGAACCTCACATCGTCCACGAGATCCGTGAACCAGCGCACACCCCACATGTCGCGCGCCTCCTCCTTGTGCTGCGTCATCCCGCCCATCGTGCGCATCGCCTCCGCGCGTGCATCGGCGGCGGAGAGACCGCGGGCGGTGCCTTCCGCGATCAACTGGTCGAGATGGAATTGCATCTCGTCGTCGAGCTCGCGTTCGACCTGACCGCGGCGAAGCAGCGAGCGCAGCTTGAGCGGGACGGAGTGGAACCAGTGCTCGAGCCGCATCGGGTCATGCCTCCGACAGCCGGATCACCGCGGTGATCGCGGACGACAGCAGATCCCAGGCCGCGGCCTGTGTCTCGAGCTGGCGCCGGCCGAGGCGCGTGAGCTCATAGAATTTGGCGCGCCGGTTGTTCTCGGTGGTCTTCCACTCAGCCTGGATCCAGCCTTCCTGCTCGAGCTTGTGCAGCGCGGGATAAAGCGATCCCTCGCTCACCTGAAGCACGTCGCCGGAGAGCGACTTGAGGCGACGGCTGATCGCCCACCCGTGCAGCGGCTGGAGTGCCAGCAGCTTCAGGATGAGGAGGTCGAGTGTTCCCTGGACGAGATCGGTGGGTTTGCTCATATCGGTGACCGAGGGGAGCATAGGGGCGCTCCCCTCGGTAAGCAAGGGGAAAGCGGAGAGCGGTTCCTGGACCGATGCCGCTGGTCGCTCAGCACACGGCGCCGGTCGCCCTCGGCTGCGCTCCCCCGGCCCCTCGCGCTAGGCTGCGCTCCCCTCGCACTCTCGGCGCGGAAACGCTGCGCGAGTCGCGTGACACGCGCACGGCCGGCCGCTCCTTGAAAGGAGGCAGCATGATCCGCAAGCTTGCACTGGGTCTGTTCGGGTTCATTGCCCTGTTCAGCATCGCGCTACTCGCCGTGGCCTCGACTCGGCCCGACTCGTATCACGTCGAGCGCAGTGAGGTGATGGCCGCCTCACCCGTCACGGTGCACGCGCTGGTCGATGACCTGCACCGATTCCACGAGTGGTCGCCTTGGCAGA
>CAZADU010000793.1:0-2320 GCA_964483945.1 uncultured bacterium | reverse complement strand
AGTTGGCGTTCATGCTGGTGCACCAGATCGGCGCGTTCAATTCGCCGGTGTGGTTCAACTGCGGCCTCTACCACGAATACGGCATCGGCGGCTCCGGCGGCAGCTATGCCGTGGACCTGTCGAGCGACACCGTCCGCATGACGACGGACTCGTATTCGCGGCCCCAGGTGTCGGCGTGCTTCATTCAGTCGGTGACGGACGATCTCATGTCCATCTTCGAGCTGGTGAAGAACGAGGCGCGCGTCTTCAAGTACGGCTCGGGCACCGGCACGAACTTCTCGCGCCTGCGCGGCCGTATGGAGAAGCTATCGGGCGGCGGCACGTCGTCGGGGCTGATGAGCTTCCTCGAAGTGCTCGATCGCGGCGCCGGTGCGACCAAGTCGGGCGGCACGACGCGGCGCGCGGCCAAGATGGTCGTGCTCGACATGGACCACCCCGAGATCGTGGACTTCGTGCAGTGGAAGGTGCGCGAGGAGCGCAAGGTCGCCGCTCTCGTCGCCGCGGGTTACCCGTCGGACTTCAACGGCGAGGCCTACGCCACCGTGTCGGGGCAGAACTCCAACAACTCCGTGCGCGTACCGGACACGTTCATGGACGCGGTCGAGAAGAACGGCAGCTGGCAGACGCGGTTCCGCACCACCGGTGAGGTGTACGAGACGTTCCCGGCCCGCAAGCTCTGGCACGACATCGCCGAGGCCGCGTGGACGTGCGCCGATCCCGGCATGCAGTACGACGACACCATCCAGAAGTGGCACACCTGCAAGGGCACCGACCGCATCAACGCGACAAATCCGTGCTCGGAATTTGTCTTCCTGGACGACACCGCGTGCAACCTGGCGTCCATCAACCTCATGAAGTTCCGCCGCGACGATGGTTCATTCGACATCGAGGGCTACCGACACGCGAATCGCGTGTTCTTCCTGGCGCAGGAGATCTTCGTGTCGTTCGCGTCGTACCCGACCGAGCGCATCGCGCGGAACTCCGAGGACTACCGCCCGCTGGGCTTGGGCTACGCCAACCTCGGCACGCTGCTCATGGTCGAGGGCCTGCCCTACGACAGTGACGCGGCGCGCAGCTTCGCGGCGTGCATCACCGCCATCATGACCGGCGAGGCGTACGCGCTGTCGGCCGAGATGTCGGCCAGCAAAGGCCCGTTCCGCGGCTACGAGAAGAACCGGGACAGCATGCTGGGCGTGATGCGCCTGCATCGCGAGGCCGCGCGCGCCATGGACCCGGCGCTCGCACCACGTGATATGCGCACCGCCGCCATCGAAGCATGGGACCGCGCCGTGGCGTTCGGCGGCCTGCACGGCTACCGCAACTCGCAGGCCACGGTCCTCGCACCCACCGGCACCATCGGCTTGCTCATGGATTGCGACACCACCGGTGTGGAGCCTGACTTCGCGCTGGTGAAGTTCAAGAAACTCGCCGGTGGCGGCTACTTCAAGATCGTGAACCAGTCCGTGCCCAAGGCGCTCGAGCGCCTGGGCTACGACCCGCAGGAGATCGAGCGCATCATCCGCTACGCCGTGGGCCACGGCTCGCTGTCGGGCGCCCCGCACATCAACGAGTCGTCGCTGCACAGCAAGGGGTTCAACGAGGCCGAGTTGCTCGGCATCGAGAAGACGCTGCCCAACGTGCTCGACATCCGCCAGGCATTCGGGCGCGGCATGCTGTCCGACGAGACGCTCACGCGCCTCGGTGTGACCATGGCCGAGCGCGAGAAGCCCGCCTTCAATGTGCTCCCCTTCCTCGGCTTCACCGACCTCCAGATCGAGGACGCCAACCTGTATGTGTGCGGCACGCAGACCGTCGAGGGAGCGCCGGGCCTGAAGCCCGAGCACCTGCCGGTGTTCGACTGCGCCAACCGCTGCGGCGCGCGCGGCACGCGGTTCATCCAGCCGATGGGCCACGTTCGCATGATGGGTGCCGCGCAGCCGTTCATCTCGGGTGCGATCAGCAAGACCGTGAACCTCCCCAATGAGGCCACGGTGGACGATGTCGAGAAGATCTACCGCGAGTCGTGGAAGTTGGGCCTGAAGGCCGTGGCGCTGTATCGCGACGGCTGCAAGATGTCGCAGCCGCTGGCCTCGAGTGCGAAGAAGAAGACCGAGGAGCCTGAGGTCGCCACCGCCGAAGGCGCCGGGCCCACCAAGCTGCATCGCCGCCGCCTGCCGCGTCGCCGGCACGGCTTCACGCAGGAGGCGCGCATCGCCGGGCACAAGGTGTTCCTGCGCACCGGCGAGTACGAGGACGGCGGGCTGGGCGAGATCTTCATCGACATGCACAAGGAGGGCGCGGCGTTCCGCAGCATGATGAA
>CAZADU010000792.1:0-3961 GCA_964483945.1 uncultured bacterium | reverse complement strand
CCCTCCCATCGACGCCGGACCGTCCTCCCCACGGGTCTCGGGCGCCCATCCCGACCGAACCCTCGCAGCGCACCGGCCGCGCGGCTCTCGAGCCGCGGGTCCGCCGTGAGGTGCCTCCCCATGCGCACGTTCGCCGCACGTTGCGCCGTTCTTGCCTGCTTGCTGATGTGCGCGATCCTGTCCCCTCGTCCGCTGATGGCCGGCGGAGTCGGCGTGTCCGATCCGCCGGACAGCGTCGCGACCGACACGACGTTGTCGACGTCAGGCACGACCGTCATCACGGACGTGCCGTTCCATCTCTACAAGGCGCGAGTGGATCGCGCGCCGCGCGGCCGTCGCGACTTCGACTTCCTGTGGAGCGACACGTACAAATCGCGGCTTCACATGCCACTCGACTCGTTGTCGGGAGCGGAGCAGATCAACGACCCGCAGCGACTGGCAGAGACCACCTGTGAGTTGCCAGGAACCAACCCCTTCGGCTTGCCCTGGACCGACATCGAACTCGCGTACAACTTCCTCGCGCGGCAGGAAGGCTTTCGCGACGCGGAGTACAACTCCTCCAATGAGGCGCCGGTCGGCTTCAAAGTCGCGCAGCCGACTTACGCCGACGCCGAGCGCAACCATCTGGACACCTACGTGTACGCCCCCAGCTTCGCCGGGTACGGCCAGTGGGACTCGTACCTGGGCGACGGAAGCGTCCTCGGTCAGGCGCGCAAGAACTACGGCGTCACTCCCTCGGAATTCGAATGGTCCGCGGAGGACAGTCTCACCGGCCTCGCTGGAACGCCGCTGCACGGGAACTCGATCATGATTCCGGGCCCGCTGCCCTCGGGGGTCGCGGCCACCGGCGCGACGCGCTGGACTCGTCCGGGCGGCACGGCCAACGCGTACCTGCTTCACGAGGGCCTGCACGCCATCAACCGCGATGGTGGGATCAGCGCGTTTCTGCACATGTTCGCCAGCGGGGCCGAGGTCGTGACCGGCGTCAGCACGGATGCGCCGCGCTACGACGTGGACTACCACTACAGCCTGAGCCCCACGGGTGACAACCTGGGCAATGCGTATCCGCACTGGCAGTCGTTCATGGCGTATCTGGCGTTCAACTGGCGCGGCACCGACACCACCCCGGGCGGCTGGCAAGACGACCTGCTGCCCCGGTGGGCCACGAAACCTTCCGCAGAGCGGACCTTCGCTGGGCTGGCGAAACGACTTCGCGACTCGGAGTGCGGCGAGTGCGGTGGTTACCCTGCGTTCAGTGGGCTCGACAGCTTGGCACGCGTACAGCGGTTGCTTCACGATTGGCGGATTGCCAACTACGTGAACAACGCCTCGCTTTCGGGCGGTAAGTACGGCTTCCCGCCTGAGTTTGGCTTCAGCCCCGCGGTCCACCTCGGGGCGTGGCAGAACATCGACGGCTCGGCGGCCGACGACTCCGTCGCGATCCCACCTGTCGTCACCGTAGGGCCCAGCCTCGCTGCGCGGTCGCAGTGGTTCAAGCAGCGCCCTGCTGGCGCGGGGTTCGGACCCAGCGCCCTCGATATGAAGATGTTCGGCGCCGAATACTTCGTGTTCAAGGCCGATCCAGCACTGTCGCCGAGCCCGCAGAAGTTGGTCGTGCGCGTGCGACCGGGCATGTTGCTCAAGCGGAGTGTCTCGACGATCGGGGACTGCGTTCCGGACTCCTATCTCGATGACTCAGGAAGGCTCCACGTGAGCATCGTGACCTACGCGCACGCCGCGGACTCACTGTTCCGCCATCCGGACTGGGCGACCGGCGTCGTGACGCAATCCGCGTTGCTCGACTCGGTCCGCGGCGACCTCGAATTCGAGGTTCCAGACTTTGGCGGAACGACGCGGGCCGTCGTGCTGGTCATCTCGCTCGGCGACGGCCCTTCCGGTGCGTACTCTGGCACGAATGAGTACCGGAACGCGCCGTTGCTCAAGTTGGAGCTGGGCGTGGCACTCGATGACGGCACGACCCCGGTCGTGGCGCGGGCCATCGCGGCCACCACGCTCGCCGAGACGGACGCCGCCTGGTCGCCGGATGGCACGCGACTGGCGTATAGCCGGGAAGAAGCCAATGGCAGCTCCCGCATCTACCTGCGCAACGCCAACGGCTCGGGCACCGCCTCGCCATTGCGTTCGGCCTCGGCGGCACAGGCCGACCCGGCGTGGTCGCCAAGAGGCGACAGAATCGCCTACGCCGAAGGGGATACCGCGAAGATCTGGTTCGTGAACGTGGCGAACGGATCCGCCCAGCCCGGCATCGACATGGCCGGCTATTTCAGTGAACCGACCTATGCCCCGGACGGTGGCCGGCTTGCGTACTTCCGCGAGTGGGTCACCGCCTCGGGCGACACCGCACCGCAGGATCCGCCGCACGAGGGCGACCTGGGCAACACGGGGGTCGACAGCCAGTACGAGGAGGTGCGCGTCCGCAACTTGACGAGCGGCGCCGACACGCTGCTGATCCGATTCTTCCATGTGGACGTCGGCACGCCGCGCCAGTTGCGCCGGCTGCGCTGGACTTCCGACTCGCGGTTCCTGACGTTCAGTCGCTTCGATCCCGACTCGGGCCGCTACCGACTCCACCAGATCGATATGCGCACCCATGTGCTGACCTCGCACGACGCCCAGGCACCCACGGCGCACGCGCGCGAGCTGCCCCCGGGCACCGGCCCGTTGCTCACCGAGGAGACCGCCAGCGTGCCATACACACTGCACTGCTTCCCCTCCGCTTGGGAGTGCCTCTGCAACAGTGACGAGGACTCGGAGATCGTCGCCCTCGCCCCCGCCGACTGGATCGCGCTGCGCGACACAACCGCGGGGACCTCGACGCCCGTCGGCTATCGCACCGGGGCGGTGTTCACGAACCCGCGATGGTCGCCGGAAGGCACGCGGGTCGCGTACACGACGACACAGAACGGCAATGACGACGTGTACGTGATCGCCGCCACGCTCGACCGTGCTCCGGTCATGTCGAGCGCGGTGCTTCCCTATTACTCCTTCACGGGATGCAACCCGTTCGAGTTGTCGCTCGCGGCGAGCGACCCGGACGGGGACCCGGTCAGCTTCCGCGTGTCCGGGCTCCCGGCCGGCGCGTCGCTGCAGAACGGCTATCGGGTCTACTGGCCAGCCCCAGTCGTGGGCGACCACTGGTTCGTCGCCCAGGCGCTCGACCCGACCGGCGCGGTCGCCACCCGGTTGATCCACCTGAACGTCTACGACGGCGGCGACTGCGGCGGCGGCGGTGGTGGCGAGGGCGGTGGTGAGGGCGAGATCATCCCGGGAGGCGGGAACTCCGCACGGCCGGCCGATCCGAACCGCGGCATCAACGGGACCACGCCACGGGCGGTCAACTCGTTCCTGGATGGTGCCGCCCCCGGGCAGTGGGTCGAGCAGACCGCCCGGCTGTTCGCCGCGCGGATCGACGAGTCCGGCCAGGTCACGACGCGCATCGTCGGACTGCGCCCGGGTGAGTTTCGACTCGACCGCGCGAGGCTGGTCGTCGTGGATCACGATCCCGCCCTGGTGGCGGTCGCGACCGACGCCGGGATCGCGCTGGGCTCGAAGCGCACCCCGGCCAGTGTCTCGATCGCGGGCGGCACGGGAGCGGCTGACGGATTGGTCCCTGAAGGGACGACGCTGACTCTCGCGTGGACCGAGACCGACTCGATCGCCGGGCTGATGCTCGATTGCGCCCGTGCCGGGGCGGTGGACACGACGCGGGACGGGAGCCTGCGCGTCGAGGTGCGCGACGGCGAGGGTTGGCGGCTCGTCGGGCGCATACGGCCGCGCTCGGGCTACGACGTGCTCGCGGTCCCGCTCGCTGGGGCGAGCGAGGCGCGGGTCAGCTTCGGGTCCGACGTCTACGTGCGTGAGATCGCCGGCTACTCGCTGGCCGGAGCGCAGGCGGCGAGTGTGACGCGCCTGTCGTGCTCGGTCGCGAGTCTCGAAGGCG
>CAZADU010000791.1:0-1890 GCA_964483945.1 uncultured bacterium | reverse complement strand
CGAACTCCTGCAGCGGCTGGAGCACCGGTTGGACCGCGGTCTGGAACTGCGCGTAGCTGGGCGTGAACGCCAGCCCGCCGGACGGGGGATCGGGTGGAGCGGTCGGCGAGGCGCAGCCCAGTGCCACGAGCGGCGACCCGACCAGGCTCACGAGCGCGCAGCGCTGCAGGTCTCGCCTCGACTTCGTGAACAGGTTCACGTTCCCCGCCCTCTCGCTTGTGCGAATGGCTGAACTGCACGAGGCGCGTTGCAAATCGCCGAGCGCGTTCGCGCTCCCGGCGATCCGCGCACCGTGCTGAGTTACCAACCCGTTCGGGCGTCTCGGGTGCGTCTCCAGCACCTGTGACAACCGTGGCGGTGGCGCCCCACGGGGCAAGGGCCGTGCCTCCTCGCGAAACGTGGGGCAAATGACTTCGAGCGCCCCCACGATCCCGGCGCGAACGTGCTGGCGATTGGCGCATCGCCGGCGCGCGAAACGAGCACTCCGCGTTCGGTCCGAGTTAGAAGTAGCGGACGCTGAAGAACGCCGCGGCGGCAGGCTCGAGCACGAACCGGCCGCGAAGCACCGATTCGACCCACACCGTGTCCACGCCGCCGGTACCGGGCTCGACCAGGATGGCCGCGAACTCGGGGTGGGCGATCGCCATCTCCTTCGCACGCTGGGCACCGAGCACGAACAGCGATGTGTCCCAGGCGTCGCACGTGAACGCGCTCTTCGACACGAGCGTGACCGAGATGAGCCCTTCCGCGGGGCGCCCGGTGCGAGGATCCATGATGTGGCCGAACATCCGCCCGTCGGCGGCCACGAACTGCTCGTACTTGCCCGATGTCGAGATCGCCTCCTCGGACAGTGCAAGGCGCGCGAAGTAGGGGACGCGATCGCGGGGGTCGCGCACCCCGATGCGCCACGCGTTCGCGTTCGCGGGATGACCCAACGCCACCATGTTGCCGGTCAGGTCGACGAGGGCGTTGTGCACGCCGTGCACACGCAGCGTCTCAGCCGCGACGTCCACGGCCCAGCCCTTGGCGATCCCGCCGAGGTCGATGCGGACTTCGGCGTTGTTGAACCGCAGCGAGCGCGTGACCGGATCGAATCTCACTTGTGCGGCTCCCACTCGCCTGAAGGCGGCGGCCGCGGCGGAGTCCGACGGCACGCGCGGGTGCGCGCCGAGGAATCCCCAGGCGCGCACCAGTGGCTCGACTGTGATGTCGAACGTACGGCCGGTAAGCGGATAGAGTTCGAGCGCGACGCTCAGGACGCTCGCGACCTCGGGGTGCACCGTGACCGGGCCCGAGCCTGCCTCGCGGTTGAGCCTCGCGACCTCGCTCGTCGTGGTCCAGTTGCTCATGAGCGAGTCCACGCGCCGGAACACGCCGAGTGCCCGTGCGGCGAGTGGTGCCTGAGCGGCGGAGTCCGCGGTGACGAGCGTCACGTGGACGTAGGTACCCATCGTGCGCGCGGGGTATGTGACCGAGCGCGGCGCGGGCGCGGCGGCGAGCGCGAGGGCCGCGGCGGCCGCGATCCAAGCGAAGCCGCGGCCCGCCTCATGCGGGGCGTGACGCCGCGCGAACCGGCGGCCGGCGGTGTTCGTAGGGTGCTCGGGCGCGGTCGCCTCAAGCGCGGGCACTGGCATGGGCTCCCCGGATCGGTGACTGTGCCGCTGGCAATCGCCGCGGGACGCCCGGGTTATCGGCGGACGCCCACCCCAGCACCACCGGCGAACTCGACCGCCCGCCTCACGCCTCCCATGCGTCGAGTGCTCCCCCTACTTCCCTGCGATTCGCGACCCCGTGAGCTTCACGTCCGCACGAACCCAGGCTCGATCAAAGCGTGCCCGTGCGTCAGCCGCATCGGCGTCGCGGCCCTGTGCGGCGAGTGCCTCCGCCAGC
>CAZADU010000790.1:0-5000 GCA_964483945.1 uncultured bacterium | reverse complement strand
CACCGACAAGGACCTCCGCTTCGGCGACATCACGGTCCCGGCCGGATTCTACTCGCTGTTCACGATCCCGGGCCCGAGTGAATGGACCCTCCTCATCAACAGCGAGACCGGCCAGGCCGGCACGGCGCACAAGCCGGAGCGCGACCTCTTCCGTATCCCGATGAGCGTGAGTTCGCTACCCCAGCCCGCGGAGCGGTTCACGATCTCGTTTGCGCCGGACGAGGGCGGCGGGGTGCTCTCACTGGAGTGGGACGCGACGCGCGCGTCGGCGCCGTTCCGCGTGGGGCCGTAGCTCGCGAGGTCGCGACCAAACTTCGTCCCGGCGTTCAAGGCCGTCCATGGCACGTTGAAACCAGCGCCCCTTGCACGAACTCACACAATCGCCCTGCTCTTTGGAGCCCTCTTCCTCCAGGATCACGCCCGCGCGCCGAGTCACAGTGGCCTCGCCCTTCGCGTCGTCGCGACGGGCGTGAGCGGACGGTCACGATTCATCAGGCAGACGGCCCCTGCCCCGTTACCTGGGCACCAGGTGCGTCCCGGCGAGTCGGTCCTGGATGGCGCGTTGTGGGCGTGCGATCGCGTAGACCGCCCCCACCGCGAACAGGGCGATCGGAATCGCGAGCGTGAACCGCAAGGCGCGGCCGAAGTAGTAGCCCCAATCGCCCATCCCCTGCACCGCGCTTCGCGCCAGACCGACGGATGGCCTCGCGGCTTCCGACGACGGCACGGGCCCTTGAGCCAGCATCATGTAAAGCGCCACGAGCCACACGAGCAGAAGTGGACTCCACGTGATGATGGATCGGACGAGGATCCGCCCTCGCGAAGCCTCCCTTCCTTCACCGGTGACGACCGCAACGCCGAACAGTCGCAGCAGTGCGCCTCCCCGGAACGCTATCCCGATCATCACCAACAGGGGAGCGACAACGCACGGTATCAGAAGAGGGAGCGTGCTCACGCTCGCGGCCTGCTCGAGTTCGCGCCTGCGCAAGCGCGCCTCGGTCAGCGTGGGATGCACCCGCTCGCTGGCCTCTCGAATGGCGAGCGGCATTGCGCTCGTCGAGCTCTGTATCGCATGCCGGATGCGGGATCTCTCGAGCGTGCTGAACAACTGGACGCTGACCCCCCTGATCATGATGACCTCGGCCGAGTCGCGCAGCACGTTCATCAATGGTCCGGCGAGGTAGAGCTCGAGATCGTGCCTGCGAAGCTCGACGTCTGGGCTGCTCCGGCGCTTCAGCCTCCCCAGCTCCGACAAGCAGTAGACAGCCTGCCGATATCCGGGAAGCTGCCGTTCAATTGCTTGTCGGCTAAAGAGCATGATGAGGATCGGAGGCAGCAGGAGAAGGAGGAACAGGAGTGTCGGCGCCGCGAACTGCAGGAGCCTTCGCCGTCCGCTGATCCGCTTGGGCCGGTGGACAGACCGTCGCAGATCGTCGAGAAGCGACGCACACGATTCGTATCGTCCTTCGGACAGCCGGGTCAGGATGCGCGACAGGTGCAAGGGCAGTGGTAGCTCTGCGGCATGCGCTGAACCTGGCTTGGGATCGCCTGCACCTAGCAGGGCGCGCCTCGCCACGCGACTCAGGAAGGCCTGAGCGAGCGACAGCTTGTCGTGCCGTGCCGAGGGATCAACAGCCCGATCCGGCTCCGGGTGCTCGACACCGGGCGGCACGAACTCGAGCAGTACGACCTTGCCCCCCGTCGTGACCCAGACCCGTTCGGGAGCGAGCACACCAACGTCACCACCCTCGTCGAGGATTTGCTGAGTCTCCCCCGCCAACTCCATCAGCCAGCGGCGAACGGCCACCCAAGGCACGGCTGTGGCGCGGGCCACGAAGAGTGGGTGCCCATCCGGCGCTTCGAATGCGTCCCACGAGAGCCCCGCCGAGCGTCGTCCATGCAGCCAGCGCAAACGCGTTTCGCGACTCACCTCGCGCCGGGCCGCGGGCACGTGCGGCTCATCGCTGGGTTGGATGAGGATCCAGACCCTGCGCCGGAGTGTGCGGTCCATCGCCTCGAGCACCTGCCCGGGCCGAGCGCCAGCAGGGTCGGAGTGGACCGAGTAGGGGCCGACGGTATAGGCGAACTCCAGCTCCTCCACCGCAGTCGGCGTGGGGCGCCTCTGAAGTTCGCCGGCTTCGATCCCCGCCCGCACAACCAGCGACCGAGTGACTCGGTCATGCCACCCCAGCTGCCGAGCGGCCCGGTGCCAGGGCAGAAACAACAGTACAGGGGAGAAAATGAACGCGCCGCCGAGAATGCCCTGCCCCATTGATTCATGGGGCAGGAACAGCGCCACCGTATCCAGCAGAACGGCGGGGCCCAAATAGGACACGGTACGCAAGAGCACATTGCGGTAGTCCGCCCTCTCGCCCGAGTGGCGCACGACGCGCAAGCCTGTCAGGGCCTTGCCCGGGGACCGGCCCCAGAGTGCCTCGGGGATCGTGTAGGCAAGCCCCAACGCGACGAACGCGAGCAGGCCCTTGATGTTGTCCTGGCGCGGGCTGACGCCAGTTTCGATGAAGAACGCGACCACCGCCGTGATGAGCCCGAGCAGCAACCAGTCGAAGGTGCCGGCCGCGCATCGGATGCCCACGGGGGCGAGTAGCGGCACAGCGGAGCTGAAGGGTGCGAGGGCCTGCCGGAGTTCCGGGTAAGTCGGGTAGCGCTCCCCCGGTTCCTTTCGCAGGCATCGCAGCACGACCGCCGCCAGCCCCACGGGGATCTCGGGGCGGAGCTTGTGTGGCGACTCGGGCTGGCGCTGCAGGACCGCCGCAATCATCTCGACCGCGCCGGACGCCTCAAGCGGGAGCCTGCCCGTCAGCAGAAAGTACAGCGTCGCGCCCACGGCGTAGAGATCGGCGCGCTCGTCGACGTCCTCGCCGCGCAACTGTTCGGGTGGCGCGAAAGCCGGCGTCGCCATGATCGTTCCGACGGTGGTCAGTCGCGAATCGGTGGCACTTGCGGTCGGCAAGGAGAGTCCGTAGTCCCCGATCTTCACATGGCCGTTTCGATCCACGAAGCAGTTCGCTGGCTTGACGTCACGGTGCAGGATCCCAGCATCGGACGCAGCCTGAAGCCCAGCGATGATCTGCAGGGCGGCATCCACCGCCGCACGCACGGGCATCGGGCCCTTGGACTCGACGAGGTCGAGCAGCGTCCCTCCTGGCGCCAGCTCCATGGCAATGAGCGGCACACCGTCGACCTCCGCGGTTCCGTACACGTAGAGGCTGTTCGGGTGATTGATCGTGCCCGCCAGTCTCCCTTCACGGGCGAAGCGCGCCCGAAGCTCGGGAGACCAGGACTCACTGGACGGCAGCACTTTCACGGCGAGCCGGTGACCGCTTTCGACATGCTCGGCGGCATACACCTCGCCCATGCCGCCGCTGCCGAGCAGCCGCTCGATCCGGTAAGGCCCAATCGACTGCCCCGGCGAAAGCGAGTCCCGTCGGCTCGGCGAGGGGCCAGATCCGCCAGAGATGGCGATCGTATCGGCATCCGCGTCCAACGGGCCGCTTGGACGCGCGTGGTTGGCCCTTCGCTCGTCGTCCTCTTTGGGAAGCCCTGCCTCGCGGTCGTCGGTCATTGCGCGGTCTCCGGACGCATCATGCGCGCTTCCCGTTGCGTTGCTTCGAGCGGCCCAGAAATGTGTTCCGAATGGACCGGTCCAGCGCGGACATCGCCTGCTCCAACTCGGCCCGTTTCAAGTTCACTTGTGGACTGGCCGCATCCTCAATGGCGAGCGCTTCGGCGCAGCGTTCCTTGAGCGGCAGCCGCTCGTCGTCCTGCCCCAGCTGCCCGATCAATTGCCTCACTCGAGCGACCTGCTCCAATGCGCTCGTGATGTGCTGGCCGGCGCGCTCCACGCTCACGTCGCCTCGCCGCACGTCCTGCAACAGCCGGCACTCGAACGATCGGCAGCACTTCGGGCGATGCGCGTAGATGGCGCACCGCGTTCCCAGCAAGGCTCGACACGGTTGTACCAGAACCTCGTCGCCCGAGCCGTCGTCCTCGAGTTCCACGCCCATCGCCTCGAGGCTTGTGGCCTCCGAGCGCCCGGCCAACTCCACGTCGGCGAAGAGCGTGCCATCGCAGCAGAGGCCGCACCGCGTGCACAGCGTGTCCGTCAGGCTCAGGGTCATGCGAGGAGGATAGTCGAAGGCGCGGGCCCGGACCGGTTGTACCGTTGTACCAAGGTGCGGGCTCCCGGTCGTCCGGCCGGGGATCGCCGGGGATTCTGGCCACTTCCCTGAGTACACTTTGGGCGCCGCGCGTGCAGCCCGCTGACGATGGAGCGCCGCGCGTGGCCCCACTTGGTTCGTCCCGAGTCACCCCGCACAATGCGGCCATGATCCCCTGGACCGAACTGGCCCGAGCCACCGTGCCCGGAGAAGTGCGAGCGCTCGTGCTGTTGAGTCACGATGACGAGTTCGTCATCCGTGTCGGCCACACGCCGCTGATGAGCAGCCGCATGCACGGCTCCGAGGAGGCACTTGCCACGATCGCATGCGAACGGCTGGCACGATCGGCTGGCGCACGCGTGCTCGTGGGCGGGCTCGGCATGGGGTTCACGCTCGCCGCCGCGCTGCGAACGCTTCCGGCGACCGCCGAAGTGCTGGTGGCGGAACTGGTGCCCGCGCTGGTCGAGTGGAACCTGGGCCCGCTTGCCGACCTCGCGGGCCGGCCGCTCGAGGACGCGCGCGTGAGCGTGCGTGTGGGCGACGTCGCCGAACTACTGCGCGGTTCGAACGCCGCGTTCGACGCCATCCTGCTCGACGTGGACAACGGCCCCGACGGTCTCACGCGCGCCTCCAACCAGCGGCTCTACTCGAGCGAGGGCCTGAGCGTGGCGGCACGCGCGCTGCGGCCGCGTGGCGTACTCGCCGTGTGGTCGGCGGCACCCGATCACAAGTTCACCCGGCGCCTGCACGAAGCGGGCTTCGCCGTCGAGGAGCAACAGGTGCGGGCGCGCGGCACGAAGGGCGGCCTGCACACCCTGT
>CAZADU010000789.1:0-3358 GCA_964483945.1 uncultured bacterium | reverse complement strand
CGAGTCTTCGAGGAAGTCACCGGGAAGATCAGGGCCTTCGCGGTCTCCCACAAGACCAAGCAGACGCCGCCCGTCCAGATGGGCACGTCCGGCGGCTGGCGCTACGACCTCGCGAACGGCTACTGCTGCGGCGGTACGCTCGGTTCGCTGGTCTTGAAGGGCGGCAACCAGTACGTGCTGAGCAACTACCACGTGCTCGAGGCGGACATCGTCTCGGGTGGCAACTCGCGCGTCGCGACGGCGGGTGACCCGGTCGTCCAGCCGGCCCTCATCGACATCTCCTGCAATGCCGCGACCGGCCAGAACGTCGCCACGCTGTCGGGCATCAAGAGCCTGCCCGGCTCCAACGTGGATGCCGCCATCGCGCAGGTCACGACCGGCATGGTGCAGACGAGCGGCGCCATCCTCGAGATCGGCACGATCAGCGCCACGACGCAGACGGCCACGCTCAATGCGCCGGTGAAGAAGTCCGGCCGCACCACCGGTCTCACGCGCAGCAAGATCTCGGGCTTGAACGCCAACGTCAGCGTGGCGTACGAGAACGAGTGCGCCGGCGGCTCGGCGTTCACCAAGAGCTACACCGGCCAGATCGTGATCTCGAACAGGGGCTCGCGGTTCCTGAACAGCGGCGACTCGGGCTCGCTCATGGTGCAGGACGTGACCACGAACGCGCGCGCCATCGGCCTGCTGTTCGCGGGCAGCTCCTCGTCGGCGATCGCCAACCCGATCGGTCAGGTGCTGAGCTTCCTGGGCGCCACGATGGTCGGCAACTGACGACGGTTCTCATCGCATGCGACGCGCCCGCTTCGCCTTCGGCGAGGCGGGCGCGTTCGTCTGGTGCGAGGCGGGCGCGGCGCATGCGGTGGCGCTCGTGACGCGTGCGAGCCGCGGGTGGAGCTGGCTCGCGCTGCCGCTCGTGCTCGCTCTCGCCGCGTGTGGGTCCGGCGCTCCGCCGCCGCTTGAACCCGCGGCGCGCGTGATCGAGTCGAGCGCGGATTCCCTCATGACCATCCCGGGCGTGGTTGGCGTCTACGAGGGGCTCTCGGGGCGCGAGACCGTCATCCGCATCATGCTCGCCACGCGCACGGATTCGCTGGTGCGCCACCTGCCGAAGCGCCTGGGCGGCTACCGGGTCGAACTGGAGTTCGGCGGGCCCATCGAGCCGATGCGGCGTTAGGCACGGTCAGGGAACTTCGCATGGGAGCCGGGCACCGCGCTCTGCGGCGGCTACCAGCTGCCGCCGCGAGGCCCGAAGAACGCGTGCAGTTCGGCGCGCGCCGCATGGTTCACGCGGTCTGCCCACACGTCGGCGCTGTTGCGGTCATCCGTGAGCACCGCCGCATCGGCCGGCTGCGGTTCGTAGCGGTTGAGCCACGCGTGTGCCTGCTGCTGCGCCACCCACAGCGCCTCGGGGTTCTGGAAGAACTCCTTCAGGTCCGGCAGTTGCTCGTCGGTGAACGGCACCGGCTCGCGCGACGCGATCAGCAGGATCGTTCCGAGCGCGGTCTGCGGCTCGCTCGTGGGCAAGGCTTTCACGTACGCGAACCTCGTGCGCAGCGTCGCGCCCAGCGCGCCGACCAGCGGGTCGCCCCAGCCGTGTGCTTCCACGATCACCACGACGAGCCCGTCGTCCGTCACCCGTGCGGCCAGGTCCGAGACGAACTCGCGCGTGCAGAGAGTCCACGGCAGTTCGCTGTTCCCGAACGCGTCCACCACCGCCACGGAATAGCGCGACCGGTCGGTGCGAACGAAGCGGCGTGGGTCGGCAAGCTCGAGCCGCATCTCGCCGGCCCGGTACGACAGGCGGCGCGCCACGGCGGCGGCGACGCTGTCGGGCTCGACGACGCGCACGCGCCAGCCCGAGCGCGCGAACGACAGCGGCAGCACCCCCCCGCGCAGGCCCAGCACGAGCATGGAGTCGCGGCCGGTGCGGAACAGCTTGATCAGTTCGAGCGCAGCGGGCCCTCGCTGGACGCAGTCGCCGCTCAGCGTGTCCATGACCGCCTGGATGCTGCCATCGGCGATCAGGTAGCGAGCTCCATCGCGATCGAACACCCTGTACTCGGACTCTGCCCCGAGCCGGTGCTCCAGCAGCTTGGGCCCGAGCTTCAGCGCTGCCGCCGGACGAATGGCGATGCCGGCCGCGATCACGAGCATGAGCAACGAGCCGACGATGATGGGCAGCGAGGAGCGGCGCGTGCCCGAGACCAAAGCGACAACGATCTCGACCACGGCGATCCCGATGAGCGTCGTGGTGAGCCCGAAGCGCGGGATCAGCACGTACCCCGTGAGGGGCGCGGCCACCGCAGCCCCGGCCAGCAACCACGCCAGCGAGCGCAGCGCGTCGGAGCTGCGCGCGTCCGCATGAGCGCCGGCGAACGCGAACCCGACGCCTGCGCACGGCAGGCCGGCGAACAGCGCGGCCGCGGCCATCACCGCGAAGCGAAGCTCGCCACCCTGCATCGCCTCGAACAGCGGCCGGCGCAGGAAGGTCGCCGCGAGCGTCAGCAGTGCTGCGCCCAGCAACGCGCGTGAGGCGAGCGATGCCGCGCGGTCCGCGGGTGCGGCCGAAGCACCGAGGACGCAGCCGAGCGCGAACCCGATCAGGCATGCCGACAGCAGGGTGACGTACAGCGTGAGGCCGAGGCCGGCGAACGGGGCGATGAGGCGCTGCGCAACATGAGCGGTGGCGAACGCGCAGCCGCCGAGCAGGAGACTGCCGAGGGTTCGAGTCATGGTCGGCGACCCTGCCATCCAGCGAGACGGCGAGTCAACGGCAATCGCGTCCAGGCGTGCGATGACAGGTCACCGGGAAGTTGAGACGACCCGCTCAGCGACCGGAGCCGCACGTGGGTCCGAACCGTGGGTCCGAACCGTGGGTCCGAACCGCGATGCAGACACCCGCGCGTGGGTTCGCTATCCTGCCGCCTCGTCCTCACGCGTGCCCCTTATGGGAGGTGCCATGGCCGCCGCCTCGCACGATGCCCGGTCCGATTCGCTCACCAACGCCGACCTCGCACCCGTGGAGGCCGCTCGCCGGACGTGGAACTGGTGGCACTACTGCGCGCTGTGGATCGGTATGTCGGTGTGCATCACGACCTACACGCTGGCGTCGGGACTGATCGACACCGGCATGTCGTGGTCGCAAGCGCTGTGGACGATTTTCTTGGGCAACACGATCGTGCTCGTGCCCATGCTGCTCAACGCCCACGCCGGCGCCCGCTACGGCATTCCGTTCCCGGTGTTCGCGCGCGCGTCATTCGGCGTACTGGGTGCGAACCTTCCGGCGATGCTGCGCGCACTGGTCGCGTGCGGCTGGTTCGGGATCCAGACCTGGCTCGGCGGGGCCGCCATCTAC
>CAZADU010000788.1:0-8726 GCA_964483945.1 uncultured bacterium | reverse complement strand
AGCTTCTTCCAGGAGAAGCGACCGTTCTTCACCGAGGGCGTGAGCGTGTTCCGCTGCGGCAACAACGGCGCCAATGACTATGTGAACTTCAACTGGCCGGAACCGGTGTTCTTCTATTCGCGTCGCATCGGGCGCACGCCGCAGGGGGACACTCCGACCGCCGACTACACCGACACACCGCTCGGCACGCACATCATCGGTGCGGCCAAGCTCACCGGGCAGGCCGCCCCCGGATGGAACGTGGGCACCGTGCAGGCGTTCACGCAGCGCGAGGAGGCCACGCTCCAGACCAGCGGCGCGCAGTCGAAGTTCGGCGTGGAACCCGCGGCCTACTACGGCGTTTACCGCGCGATGCACGAGATGAACGACCGTCGGCAGGGGCTGGGTCTGATGGCCATGACGACCGCGCGATTCTTCGAGGCCGGCGGCGATCCGCTGCGCGACCAAGTCAACGACGGCGCGGTCGTGGGCGCGATGGACGGCTGGACGTTCCTCGATGACAAGCGTGTGTGGGTGGTTTCGGGGTTCGCGACGGGTTCGTGGGTGCATGGCTCGGAAGCTCGCATGACGGGACTGCAGCAGAGCTTTCCGCACTATTACCAACGGCCGGACCGACCTGGCCTCGGCGTGGACCCGAACTCGACGTCGCTAGCCGGCTGGGGCTCGCGCCTGTGGCTCAACAAGCAGCAGGGCGCGGTGCTGTTCAACGCGGCATTCGGCGCGCTTTCGCCGGGGTTCAGCAACAACGACCTCGGCTTCCAGTTCGGCGGCGACGTGGTGAACGGCCACGTGTTCACGGGTTATCAGTGGGAGCAGCCGAACAGCTGGCGCCAGTACGCCAACGTGGTGACGGCGGTGGCAGGGTCGTGGGACTTCGGCGGCAACAACTCGCTCAACGGTTTCTATCTTGGCACCAACATCGAGCAGCGCAACCGCTGGAGCTGGTCCGGCAACACGTTCGTCACCGGCGAAGCGTTTAGCCCGCGCAAGACGCGCGGCGGCCCGCTCATGTTGTCCAAGGCGGGCGCGAGCTTTGGGTTGGGGTTCGACACCAACGGCCAGAAGCCGTGGTTCTGGGCGATTAACGCCAATCCGTTCGTATCGACGGACGGCTCTTGGGAGCAGCAGATCAACCCCAGCATCCGCTGGCGGCCGGTGCCGAACCTGGGTCTCTCCGGCGGGCCCGAGTTCTACAAGGCGCACTTCGACGCGCAGTTCTGGGACAACAGCGGCACGCTCGCGACCGGCTCGCGGTTCACCGAACTCGAGCAGACGCAGTGGTCCATGAACTTCCGCGTCGATTACGCCGCGACACCGAACCTGAGCGTGCAGCTGTTCGTTCAACCGCTGATCTCGACGCTGCGCTTTCACGAGCTCAAAGAACTGGCGCGCTCGCGAACGTACGAGTTCGTCCCGGTGCAGGCCGGCACCATCGACGGCGGCACGTTCGGCTCGTTGCGCGGCAACGCGGTCGTGCGCTGGGAGTACGGCCCGGGCTCGAGTGTGTACTTCGTGTGGTCGCAGGACCGTGCCGACATCGACGGCAACGACCAGTTCCAGTTTGGCGAGTCCTACAAGGTGGCGTCGAACGCGCCGGCCAACAACGTGTTCCTGATCAAGGTGGCGCACCACTTCCACCTGTAGGATGTCCCCGGAAGCGTCGAGGCCGGCCTGCGCTGTCGCGGGCCGGCCTCGGTGTCTCTGGACGCGACCGCTCGCCGCCGAGCGTGCGACTACCGACCGCCGCGCATGGCGTCGAGCATGCCGGGCTCCGCGCCGCCGCGCCCTCCTCGAGCGCTGTCCTCGGCCTCCGGCACCGCATCGCCCTCGCCCGGGGCGAGGAACAGGTTCTGCTCGAGCCCGTGCTGGCGGTCGTAGAGGTCGCGGTAGCGGCCCGCCAGTTCATAGAGCGCCTCGTGACTCCCGCGCTCGACGATGCGGCCGTCTTCGACCACAAGGATCTGGTCGGCGCGCCGGATGGTCGAGAGCCGGTGGGCGATCACGAACGTGGTGCGCCCGGCCATGAGATGTTGCAGGCCTGCCTGGATCAGCGCCTCACTCTCGGAATCGAGGCTCGACGTGGCTTCGTCGAGGATCAGGATGCGCGGGTCGGCGAGGATCGCACGCGCGATGCTCACGCGCTGGCGCTGCCCGCCCGAGAGCTTCACACCCCGTTCGCCCACGACCGTGTCGAGTCCATCGGGGAAGCGGTCGGCGAATTCGTCCACGCGCGCGATCCGACAGGCGTCGCGGATCTCGGGCTCGCCGGCCTGCGGGCGCGAGAACGCCACGTTCTCCCGGATTGTGCCTGCGAACAGGAACGTGTCCTGCAACACCACGCCCAACTGCGTGCGGTAGGTGTCGAGCCGCACCGTCGTGAGGTCGTGGCCGTCCACGGTGATGAGCCCGGATCCCGGCGAGTGGAATGCCGTGACCAGTCCGATGATCGTGCTCTTGCCCGAGCCGGACGAGCCGACCAGTGCCGTTACGCTGCCCGCCACGGCGCCGAATGACACGTCCTTCAGCACGGGCTTGTCGGGCTCGTAGGCGAAGTCCACGTGTTCGAACGCGACGTCGCCGTGCAGCATGCCCAGCGCCACGGTGCGGCGCGGGTCGGCATCCTCGGGCTTCTCGGCCAGCACCTCGCGCGTGCGTTCGAGCCCGGCGAGCGACTCGGTGAGCTGCGTGCCGATGGAGACGATCTGGAAGATGGGCGCGATCAGAAAGCCAAGGAACATGGTGTACGTGAAGTAACCGCCCAACGTGAGCGTTCCGTCCAGGATGTGGCGCGTGCCCACGAACATGATGATCGCTCCGACCACGCCCAACAGCAGCGAACTGGAGAGCTGCATGACGCTCTGCGCGGTAAGAGTGGCGAGCACGTTGTCGAGCAAGCGCTGTACGCCGAGCGCGAACACGCCCTGTTCGCGCTTCTCGGCGTGATAGCCCTTGACCGTGCGCACCGCACCCAGCGACTCGGTGAGCCGGCCCTGAACCTCGGCGGTGATCTTGCCGCGTTCGCGGAAGATGGGGCGCATGGTGGTGAACGCGCGGCTCAGGATGAACGTGAACCCGAGCAGCACCGTGGCCGTGATGAGCGTCATCAGCGCGTTGATGCGCAGCAGCACGGCCAGGGCCAGCACCGCGGTCAGCAAGCCGCCGGCGAACTCCACGAGCCCGGTGCCGATCAGGTTCCGCACACCCTCGACGTCGCTCATGATGCGCGACACCAGCGAGCCGGTCTTGTTGGAGTCGTAGTACGCCACCGGCAGCCGCGACACGTGCGACTGCACCTTCACGCGCATTTCCGCGATCAGGCGTTGGGCCTCCTTGGACAACAGGTGGGTCAGCGTGAACGACGTGATGCCCTGCACCGCCGTGGCGGCCAGCACGCCACCCACGAGCGGCAGCAGCAGCTCGGACTGGCGCCTGCCGATCACGTCGTCGATGAGCGACTTGGTGGACCACGGCAGCACCAGGCCGCTGACGCGGTTCACAGCCATGAGCACCAGCCCGAGTCCCAGCATGGCGCGGCGCGGACGCACGAGCGTCCACACCTCGGGCCAGATTTGGGAGAGCTTCACAGCCGGCGTGGCGGCCGGGCCCGCGGCGGGCTTGCCGGCCCGGCGCTCGGCGGGGGCGGTGGACATGCGGGACTCCTGTCGTCGAAGGGGAATATGCAGCTTATCACGCGACCTGCGCGTGTGACGCCGCACTCGCCCGCCGCTATACTGCGCCGGTTCCGCGATCCCCATCCGACCCGCCGAGACGAGAGGGCTGCTCTTTGAGTCACGTGTCTGAACTGCGCCTCCGCGATGCCGGCGTCGAGGCCGCGCGCGCAAGGCTGATGGCCGGCGAGAGCCTGTCCCAGGAGGACGGCGTGCGGCTGTTCGACGCGCCGGTCATGGAACTGGGCCGCCTGGCACACGCCTACGCGCGCGACCGCCACGGCGACCGCGTCTACTTCACGGTCAACCGCCAACTGAACCCCACCAACGTCTGCGTGCTGGCGTGCAAGTTCTGCGACTACGCCAAGAAGCCCGGGGCCCCTGGCGCCTACACGATGACGAAGGACGAGATCCTGGCGCACGTGGACCCCGAGATCACCGAGATCCACATCGTGGGCGGGCTGCACGACAAGTGGCGGTTCGACGATTATCTGAACATCATCCGCTGGGTGAAGGAGAAGAAGCCCAGCCTGTCCGTCAAAGCCTATACCGCGGTCGAGATCGACTTCTTCTGCCGGCTCACCAAGAAGCCGGCCGAGTGGGTGCTGGGCGAACTCAAGGCCGCGGGCCTCGACGCGCTGCCGGGAGGCGGCGCCGAAGTGTTCAGCGAGCGCGTGCGCCGCGAGCTGTTCCAGCAGAAGATCGGGGCCCGGCGCTGGCTCGAGATCCACGAGGTGGCGCACCGGCTGGGCATCCCCAGCAACAGCACGCTGCTCTACGGCCACATCGAGACGCACGCCGAGCGCGTTCAGCACATGATCGACCTGCGCGACCTCGAACGGCGCGCGCCGGGGTTCTTCGCGTTCATCCCGCTCGCGTTCCAGCCCGGCACCACCGGGCTCGTGCGCCGGCAGGCGTCGGCGATCGAGGACTTGAAGACCATCGCCATCTCTCGGCTCGTGTTCGACAACGTGCCGCACGTGAAGGGCTACTGGATCATGCTCGGCCAGGACACGGCCGCGGCGGCGCTGCACTTTGGCGCCAGTGACCTCGACGGCACCATCGGGCAGGAGAAGATCGCGCATGCCGCGCTCGCCAAGAGTCCGGTCGGCATGGCCGAGGCGGGCATGGTGCAGATGATCCGCGAGGCGGGGAAGACCCCCGTGCAGCGCGACGCCCTGTACCGCGTCATCCGCGAGTACCCGCGCCATGAGCCGGCGGCTGCGACGACTTCCACGCGTGCCGTGGGCGCTGCCGCGGCCACGGCGTAATCGCCGCCATGACGCGCGTGCACTCACCGGGCTTCGTGCGGCTGGTCGAGGACGCCAAGCGCCGCGTGCGCGAGTGCTCGGTGGACGACTTCCTCGCCCGGCTCGAGTTGGGCGAGCGCTTCATCGTGATCGACGTGCGCGAGGAATCGGAGTGGACATGCGGTCACCTGCCCGGTGCGCACCACATGGGACGCGGCATCCTCGAGCGCGAGATCGAGCAGGCGATTCCCGAGAAGGAAGCGCCGATCGTGCTCTACTGCGGCGGGGGATACCGCAGCGCTCTCGCGGCGGACAACCTGCAGAGGATGGGCTACGCCAACGTCCTGTCGCTTCAGGGCGGCTGCCGTGGCTGGACCGAGCGCGGACTGCCGGTCGTCACGCCGGCTCCCGCCGAATGACACCCCTCCCGGCGTGCGCCGCGCGGCAATCGTCCGCGGCAGCACCGTACTGAAAGCCCACCACCCGCTCCCGACCAGGGAAGGCCACGTGTCCGACTCCAGCACCCCGCTGTTCCACACCGCGCACTTCACCGATCCGCAGCAGGTGCTCGAAGCCATCTTCGGCTACCGCGAATTCCGGCCGGGGCAGCGCCGCATCATCGACGCGGTGCTCGCAGGGCGCGACTGCATCGGTGTCATGCCCACCGGCGCGGGCAAGTCGCTCACGTTCCAGGTGCCCGCCAAGCTGGTGCCCGGCGCAGTGCTCGTGGTCTCGCCGCTCATCTCGCTGATGAAGGATCAGGTGGATGCGCTCGTGCGTCTCGGCTTCCGCGCCGCCGTGCTCAACTCGACACTGTCGTTCGAAGAGCGTCGCGAACGGCTGGCCGCGTTCCGCAGAGGCGAGATCGAACTGCTCTACCTGGCACCCGAAGCGCTCGAGGGGTCGCTGCGCGGCTTCATCGCCGGCTGCCCGGTGAGCCTGGTGGTCGTGGACGAGGCGCACTGCATCAGCCACTGGGGGCACGACTTCCGCCCCGCGTACCGGAAGCTGCAGGGACTCAAGCAGGAGCTGGGGGAGATCCCGGTGCTCGCGCTCACCGCCACCGCCACGCGCCGCGTGACGGGTGACATCATCCGACAGCTCGGCATGAAGAAGCCGGATGGGTTCAAGGGCTCGTTCTACCGCTCGAACCTGCGCATCACCGCGGTCAAGAAGGGCGAGGGCAGGACCGCTGCCGGCCATGCGCGCCCGGCTCGCAACGTGCGCAAGGACCTGCTGGCCCTGCTGCGCGCGCGACGAGGCCAGAGCGCGATCGTGTACTGCATGAGCCGTCGCAGCGTCGAGGGCACCGCCGAGTACCTTGCCACGAACGGCGTGAACGCGGCGCCCTATCACGCCGGGCTGTCCGACGCGGTGCGCGCGCGCAACCAGGACGCGTTCGCGCGGGACGACATCGACGTGATCGTGGCCACGGTGGCGTTCGGTATGGGAATCGACAAGAGCAACGTGCGACTGGTCGTGCACCGCGACATGCCCAAGAGCATCGAGGCGTGGGTGCAGGAGATCGGGCGGGCCGGTCGCGACGGGCTCGCGAGCGAGTGCATCGTCTACTACTCGTGGGCGGATGTGATCGGCTACGACTCGTTCTTGGACTCGGTGGACGACCCCGAGCAGCGGGCCGAGACGAGGCGCAAGACGGTGGAATTGTTCCGCTTGCTCGACAGCCTCGGCTGCCGTCACCAGGCGGCATGTGCCTACTTCGACGAGACACTGGCGCCCTGCGGTGTGGCGTGCGACGCGTGCTCGGGCGACGGCATCGAGGCACTGGTGGCCTCGGCGGGAGCGGTGGCCGGCGGGCGAGGGCGCAGTACGGCGGCGGGCGGCGCGCCCCGCGGCGTGCTGGCCGAAGCAGACCCGGGCGCGGAGGCATTGTTCGAGAAACTGCGCGCGGTGCGCAAGCGGCTGGCGGACGCCGAGGGCGTGCCCGCGTACATCGTGTTCAGCGATGCAGCACTACGCGGCATGGCATCACGCCGTCCGCGCTCCGAGGGCGAGTTGCTCGAGGTGGCGGGCGTGGGCCCGGTCAAGCTGCAGCGCTACGGTGCCGCATTCCTTGAGGCGATCGCGGCCGGCTGAGTCGTCGCGCGGGTCGTGAGTCGAGCGTGCGAACACGGCGAAGTGGGGGTGCCCGGTCGAGGACGACCGAGGGTATCTGTCCAGAGAGGACGCTCGCCTGCGGCATCCTGCCTGCGGCTCACTCGTCGTTCCGGTCGCTACGGCATCCCTGCCTCCGCTCCCTGCACGGCGCCTCTCAGGCCAGATACCCTCGGTCGTCCTCGCCGGCCGCGACGAATGCCGTGTTCGCACGCTCGACTCACGACCCGCGCGAGCAGTATCCTCGCCGCTCCCATGAATCCCACGCGCCCCATCACCGGCACCGTCGCCGCGCGCATTCCCTACGCCAACGCCGCGCCGTTCTACGCGCTGTGGGCGGACGCACCGTTCGCGGTGCGCAACTTGCCGCCGCGCGACCTCGGCCGCGAGGCCGAAGCGGGCAGCGTGGACCTGGGCCTCATGGCGACCGGCGACTTCCTGCGCATGCGCGACCGCTTCGAGATGCTGGCCCCCATGGGCGTGGCCGCTCGCGGCCCTGTGTTGAGCGTGTTGTTGTTCTCACGCCGCCCTGCCAGCGCACTCGCGGGCGCGCTGGTGTCCGTCACGCCCGAGACCAGCACCAGCATTCGGCTGCTCAAGCTGCTCTTGAACGTGCGCCGCGGGCTGCCGGGCGTGCGCTTCGTGCGCGGCCTCGAGCCCTCGCAGGCTGACGGGCTGCTGTTGATCGGCGACACGGCGATGGCCACGCGTAACCGGCCGCCCGAGGGCTTCGTGCACACGCTGGACTTGGGTGCTGACTGGCTCGACTGGACCGGGCTGCCGTTCGTCTACGCGGCATGGGTGGTGCGCTCGTCGCTCGATCCGGCGCTCAAGGACGAGCTGCGCGCCTTTCTCGAGGCTTCGCTCGCCGCCGGGCTGGCGTCGTTACCCGAGGTCGCCCGCCGCGCCGCCATCGCCGGCTGGAGCCCGGCCGAGATGGAAGGCTACCTGCGCCGGTTCCACTATCGCTTCGGGCCCGAGGAGTTACAGGGCTTGGCCCGGTTCGAGGCATTGCTACGCGAGCACGAACTGCTCGCTGCCGACTGACACCGCCGCAACACGCGGCGTCCGCTTCCGTATCCATCCCCCGTGACCGGCTCCCGCCGGCGCGGCGTACCGGCCGAACGGCCGGGACCTGCGCGGCCCGGCCGTCGCGAGACCAGAGGAGCTTCCGACCATGGCGACCATGCACGAGATCGACTACGAGATCCTCGGCGACGATATGCAGTTCGTGAAGATCGAGCTGGACCCGGGCGAGGCGGTCGTGGGCGAGGCCGGGGCCATGATGTACCTGGAGGACGGCCTGCAGATGCAGACCATCTTCGGCGACGGCTCGCAGCAGCAGCAGCAGGGCGGCTTCATGGGAACGCTCTTGAACGCGGGCAAGCGCCTGCTCACCGGCGAATCGCTGTTCATGACCGTGTTCTCGAATCAGGGCCAGGGCAAGCGCAAAGTGGCGTTCGCCGCGCCTTACCCCGGCAAGATTATCGCCCTGCATTTGCAAGAGTTGGGCGGCGAGCTGCTCGCGCAGAAGGACTCGTTCCTGTGCGCCGCCAAGGGCGTGCAGCTCGGCATCGCGTTCACGCGTCGGTTCGGCGCCGGGCTGTTCGGCGGCGAGGGTTTCATCTTGCAGCGGCTCACCGGCGACGGCTGGGCGTTCGTGCACGCGGGCGGCACGCTCGAGGAGAAAACA